>JACRPI010000005.1 GCA_016214075.1 Candidatus Woesearchaeota archaeon | reverse complement strand
TTTTCCTAACTTATTTTTTCTATAACCTTTTTTAGCAATATCACTGGATTTACAGTTCAAACATTGAATGTCCATAAAAATCACCAAAACAACCTAAGAATTAACTAATATATATAGATGACGCTAAATAGACAATGTCTTGTTCTTGTTTGAAAATATATCGCAACATTTAAATCTGAGAAGAAGATAATAAACGCCGAGGCGGGGATTTGAACCCCGATGCGTCTGGACAACGCTACGACTCTCTGAAGTCCAAAGTTACTTTGGGCTTCTCAGGTCGCTGCCATAACCTGATTAGGCGACCTCGGCAAGATCTATCAATTTCTTAGAACAAACTTATTAAAGAAAGTATCGACGAGTTTTCCGAAAATATTTGAAGAAATTTGCTTATTTTTTCGGTTTAACCGAATACATTTCGGAAAGAAACGTTTTATCCGAAAATCTTACGGATATGGCGAAAAGGGAATTAGAGTTTATTTGAGTTTTTTACTCTGCTTCCAGAATTCTTCAAAATATGATTTGAAGGAATCCGCAATATGTTGATTCACAATCTCCACTGCGATCGCTTCAGGTGTTTGAAGAATAATCACCGTCGTGTCTTTGTAGATCAAAAAACATGCAGGGGTTGTGATTCCTTTTGGCATATATCGCGCATCAAGACCTTTAAACGAATTTCTGTTTTTTAAAATAGAAATATCGGTGTCATTATTAAAAAGAACCCGCAAGGTAATTCCCATTTTCATTCTTCGAATATGATCTCGTTGCCAGTATAGATGCTGCTCTTTTGGCTGATACGCAGGAACACCAAGATACAAATATTCTTCACCTTTCTTTACTTTTTCGTACGAATGTTCATGCGCTGTTCTAATGCCTTTGTACCCAAAATACATTGTTGTCGAACTTTTCGGCGCCATCTTTTGCTTCAGAAGAAGCTCTGGAAGCATATTCTCTATTTGCTTTTTATTTTCAAGCAGCTGTTTTTCTCGCTCATCAATGTATTCGATAATTTTATTTGGCTCCGCTGCCTGAAAATACTTTGTTTTTTCTTTTGTAATGACAGACACTAATCCTTTTTGCATGAGCTTCTCAAGTATCTGGTAAATAATGGATCGCGCAATTCTGGATTTTTCTATTATTGGACCCGTTGTTGATAGTCCTAAACCTAGCAATGCGAGATACACTTTGATCTCTCCGCCTGTTAATCCTGCTTCCTTAAGGAGTCTTATGTCCATCCTCATACAGATTTATCTTGTTGTTTTTATATTTTTATATTATTATACCAGTAGTGGTGTGCTAAAGCTAATATACTTCTCAACCACTTCTTACAAGTAATAACAACAAAGGTGACAATATGAAACGACAACTCATAGTAGGAATGATCTCTTTAGGAACAATAAACACAGCACACGCAGGGGTTTCTGCAGAACTTATGCTTGCCAATGAAAGCAGCACGCTCGACACAAGATTCTCTGGAGAACTTGCTCCAAGAACAATGCTCTATGGCAGAAACAGAACAACTGTTGATTATGAAAATGCAGTCAGCACATTTTTTGTTGGTGATATCGCATATACTCTCGTTGGAGGTTTAGACGCAGTTGCTGAAGTGCAAGCTGCACCAGAGATGGGGATTGTTCCCCGCTTAGGAACAGAATATTTTACTCAGCAAAAAGCATTTAGTTTTTTTGGAGAGCTTAGTGCAGAGGTTGCTGGAGATCCAAACGCAGAACTGACGCTGCGACTGACTTATGCTCCAACACTTGGAAAAGAAATATCTGGTTTTGGACAGCTTGAAACTATTACTGATGTTGGTCTTAGAGGACATGAATGGAGCACTGAACGATTGCGATTAGGAATTGGAGCTCACGGCTACACTGTTGGAGGAGCCCTTGATCTGGTTCAAGTTGGCAATAGTATTGCAACAACACCTACCTACGGTATTTTTGTTGCGAAGAAATTTTAGTGAGACTAAAGGGAAAGAGTCACCACTCTCCCCACAATTTCTCCATACACATCAATCGCCTCTTTTCCCATTTTGAGTAATGTCTTTACAAAATTACTCGCGACATCATGCAACCCATTACTCGCTGGTTTCATATCCAACGTGAGGTTTGCTTTGAGATTGGCAATATTGTGTTTCATGATTGCTTCTATCCACGCAAATTCAAACGCAAACGCCTTCGCTTCTTCGTCGTGCGCGTTTGAAAGTGATGGCGTGAGCACATGCCCAATTTCGTGACCAACAACAATCATTACTTTGTCTAAATCCGCTTGCTTAACAAATACTTGTTTTGCTGAATTGTTTCTGTTGCTATTCATAGAAAATCCTTGGATCGAATCACTCCACATTCCGCCATTTTGTTCATGCACCTGTTTCATTTCTTCTTTGTCAAGAACTCTCACAACAATATTGTCTGGGAAATCTTTCCCTGTCGTGTGTTTGAACGTTTCTTTGACCAAACCTTCTATGTCTGCCGCCGCTTCAATGAACTGTGTTTTTGGTCTGTATAATTTTAAGAAACCTTCTGTCGCGTGATATTCTTTTTTTCTCTGATTGGGAAAATACGATTCTACTTTTTGATTGTAGGTAAATGCCACAAGAGGAGAAGAGGTGTATGTTGTTTCTCTTCTCTCCTGCATTGGTTTGCTTGGGTTATATTCCTGAATAGGCGCGATTGACGCAGTTGACGCGGTTTTATGGATGAGCGTATCAATTGAAGAAGACTCTGAATGATACATTCTTGGTGTGTAGAGCGCTTGCGCTGTTTGGTATCCGCCAAATCTGCTTTGATATCCTTGGTTGTACATGTTGTTCACGTTTTGTTTCGCCACTCAACTCCTTTAATTCGCCTCGCTGCTTGATCACTATTCATCCTTTTTTTATTTTTAGTAAAAGGATAAATTGTGTTTGTGGACTTTACTGAGCGAATTTATATGCGAGGAGATGCGTTTTTTTCTTCTGATTATGTGAATTAGTGTAAATAATCCATCATCTCTGGTGCCAAGAGATATGGTTTTCTTTTTCTTTCTGCGTCTTGTTTTTTCACTGTATAATTTCCCGTTATTTTATCATCAATAGATGAACCTTTGTACATCGCTGCTGCATTGAATGTTATGGGGCTTTTTCCATTTCCTTCATAACGTGGAATAGGAGAAAACTCCGGCATTCCATGCCCCTGTCTTGGTGCATACAGGTTTCCATCAGTTGGTTGTAGCAAGCCGCTCCCGCCAGGATAAAAACTAAATCCGCTTCTCTGCGGAAATCCTAAATAACCAAAACTTGCGACACTATTTCCGGAATACGTTCCTACTGCTCCTCCTTTACTCATATTGTAATTCACCTATGACACAAATATCATTATGAGTATTACTAAGATCTTTATCTTTAAAAGAACATAGAGGAAAGAGAGAAAACAAGTGAGACAAAAAGATCATGAGCAACATTTATATAGACGGATGCCTAAAAGAAACCCATGAAAAGAGGACAGATCAGCATCTTTATACTTCTTGGTCTACTTCTTGTTCTGGTTACAGGGTTCTTTGTTTTTTATACACAAACAAAACAAGAAGAAATTGTGACTATTCGTGAAGTTTCTACGACGCTCTCTCCACTTGAATCGTACGTTGAAAGTTGTATGGAACAGATTGGTGAAAACGCGCTTATTTTTGTTCCAAGGCAAGGAGGTTATTTTACAACATCTGGATCCTCGTTTCGTCTTGGATTTTACGAAATTCCGCATTATTATTCCCCTAACGGCAGCAACATTCCTTCTCTTGAAACAGTTGAGAATGAACTTGCGTCATACATGTTGTACTATCTTCCTCAATGCCTTGACAATTTTAGTTCACTTACTCAACAAGGATACGAAATAACAACACAAGCACCGTCTGCGACAACAGTTATAGGAAACGATGCTGTTGCATTTCAACTGCAGTATCCAATTACCTTGAGTATTGCAGGAACAACAGCAACTTATGACTTTTTTACTGTTGAAATCCCAAGCAAACTTCTTCTCGCACACACTGTCGCTTCTGAAATAGTTGCAGCACATGATGACGCGACAAAGATGCCTCTTGGTGAACTTACAGAGATTGGAGAAAAGTATGAAGTTTACATCAACGCAGGAAACTTTAACACCACTGTTATTTATCGTCTTGATATTCCTAACGAGGAAACGCAGGCAAATGAAAAATTTATGTTCGCTGTCCTCTACGAATGGGGTGATCCTTTTGCTTCTCAATAAAACTGCTTCTCTCCTTGTGTTTTTGTTTATTCTCTTCTCTCTCCTTCAAGGAGTTATCGCAGAAACAGATCTTGATGATACAGGATTTTATGAAGAAACAGGAATAGATTCCTCTTCGCTTCAAGGCTGTGATAGTGGCTGTACTTATGAAGGAGGAATATTGACAATGACTTCGGGCGCTTCATTGACCCTTACTGATCTTCCGGATGACCTCATTATTGATACTAATGGTGGAACAATCTCCCTTCCTTCCGGAGATACCATCGAAGGAGGAGCTCTCGACACAAGTACGATGACCGCAGTAGACAGCACTGTTACTCTCGCAGTACCTTCGTCCCTTGATCTGGAGTTCAAAGATTCTGTCGTGAACTTTGGCAGAACCGCTTCTATTGGTGGAACAGGGATTGTTGAGGATGGCGTCATCATCTTTATCGAGTCCGGAACGATCTCTATGACTGGTTCTGACTCTTTTGCTGTTCAAAATCTTTATGAACCTCAATTTTATGCACGATCAGAGGTTGATGGTTTTAATTTTGAAAAAGGAAGCAGAACGATTCTTCAAGCGAACATAGAACCAGATACTAAAATAGGTGATGGAACGAACTATATTACAATGAGCGGTGATTCAGATACCTTTGTCTATGTCAATGGATATCTCTCTTGCACCGCAGATTGTAATTACGACGCGCATGGAAGTCCCGACATTATAATCCATGGAAGTGGTATGAAGACAACGCTTATTGTTGATGATGACAACAATTTTCTTTATGCTCAAACAGAAAGATTAAGTACACGAACAATCAGTTTTAATAGCGGAGACCAGCATGTTATTGAGGGCGATCCCTATATAACAGAAAATAGTTTTTTCTTTACACAGCAACCATTGTCTTATGTTCCTCAAAGCGTTGATGGGGTTTATATCAATACCCAGAAGACAAGTGTTCAGGTTTTTTTTGAGAAACCTCCTGCTGCCGCTGGAAATTACATGATTGTAGCAGATGGATATATGAAAATGAGTGGTTCTGATTATTATGTCGCATTTGGCGATGTTGGTGGCGGAAATCCAGGTCCCTATTTCCCTTACTCTTTTACTGAACAAAATAAATATGTGGACGTTGATGATGAGCAGGCGTCTTTCCGCCTTATGGCTGGAATGAATGGAGGAGAAGCAACGTATTATAATAATAATTTTAAAGTAACAAAACCAGGCGTTGTGTTAGTGAACGGCGTTAACGCTGTTGAGTATGCTTCTGGAGAAGACAAACCTATTCAATATAGTTATTTTTACGTACACTGCGACCGTGATCCTCCTGGAGAAGGGAGACACGCTTCTTGTGGAGAGGTTGGCGTGAGCATGGCTGATGGTGGTTATGTCAACGTGAAAACTGAACAAGGCACTGGATACTCTCTAGTATCAAAAAAAGAAGTTCTTGAATTTACTACTCCTCCTGTTGAAGTTTATGATGACTCAGGCTTACAATACCCAGAACGAGATCATAAATATACCCTTGACACAAGCAAAGTCTATGTTCTTGGCTACAAAGGGGGATCCGCAGCAGAAGCGCTTGTTGGGAAAGATCTTGAATTCAAAGAATGGGGACACGCGGGACTTATGTACTACAAAGACGATCAATGGTGGGTTGCAGAAGAAAATGGTGTTTCTGCAACAATTCAACCTTTTGAACAAAGTCTTTTTTCACAACAAACAGATGGAGTTTATGAAATACAAGTACAAGATCCTACTCCTATTATTGAGTCTGCAGAGCGTCTTGCGGGTTCTGACTATAAACATTATGACCCTGTTGATCTTCCTATTCCTCATGACGATGTTTACAATGCCGCTGTAAAAAAATTATCTCCTGGTTTTACGTGCAGCGGATTCTGTGAATTTAATATGGAAGCATCGCCTGAGATAGAAGAAGCTGCACCTGGTTATGGCGTGAGCTTTAGTGACTTTACTGCAAGAGGAACTGAAGTTGACATGTGGACATACGCGCAAGGACTTCTCGCCGCGCAAATAGAAACAACACCGCGAAAACTTCTTGTAGACAATCCAAACCTTGTAGAAATACCTAACGAGGTTTCTGGACCTGTTGAACAACAAGTTGCAAAATTGACTAAAATAGTTTCCTGAAAAAATTATATTTGCTCTTTTACAACCTTTGCTGTATTATAATGAATATCCACAAGATCATCAGGATTTCGCGCATATCCTCCCGCAAGTGTTACCACCACAGGAATTCCCATCTTTCTAACATTTTCTATAATAAAACGATCTCGCGCTTCTAATCCTTGTTTTGAGAGTTGGAAATCACCAAGCATGTCCTCTTCAAATGGATCAGCGCCCGCAAGATAAAAAACTACGTCTGGCTTTTGTTCCGCGACTGCGTCGATTGTTCTCTGTAATAAATGCAGGTATACATCGTCATCTACTTTTACTTTTGTCGTGTCTAAAGCAATGGGAAGTTGTACCTTTTCTTTTCTTGAAGGATACGTGTTCTCTTGATAGAAATCCGCAATATACGTGGTTGTTCCTCTTAACGCGACTGCGTTTCCATTTCCATGATGCACGTCACAATCAATAATCATTGCTTTCTCAATCTTTTGTTCAGCATGCAGTCTTTTTATTGCGATGCTAATGTCACTAAATATACAAAACCCTTCTTCTGAAGAAGGCATTGCGTGATGAAGACCACCGCCAAGATTCATTGCAATTCCCTGCGCAAGCGCGATCTGCGCGGCAGTATATGTTCCATTGACAAATGCTCCTTGAAGTTGGACAGTTCCTTTGAATATTGGCGTTTCTTCTAATAAAGAACTATTAAATGTTGTATCTTCTCCAAGATCCGCAACTCTCGTAAGATATTCTTCTGTATGAACTCTTCCATAATCTTTCATAGACATTGCAACGACTCCTGAAAAATCTCTTTCTGTTAAACCCCCTTCTCTTTTTAATCTTTCATGAAGTCTTCGGAATTTCTCCACAACAGTTGGATGTCCAACTGTTTCTCTGTACTGCTTCACTAGAAAATCTTCTGTCCATAATGCTTCATACGCGGGATTCCAAACAAAACGTCCTGCTGTTTTTGGATCAACAGGTTCTGTTGTGAGATCAAGAACCTCTTCTAAAGAAGGTTTTCGTAGAAAAGCACACAGACTAGCACCTAGTCCTACACCCAATGTTCCGCCCGCTACACCATAGAAAAGTGCTCGGCGAGAGAGTTTTCCCTGTTCATCCATCCAAAAGAGAGATACTAAAGGGTTTATAAAGATTTCGCCATATTACTACTTTTAAGTGACATCGTGTTGATTAAGAAGATCTCTCCAAAATGCTTAAACAATTAGTCAGCGAATCCCCAACACTTTCATTTTTCTCTGCAGTGTTTCGTATCTGAGACCAATCTTTTTTGCGGTTCTTGTAATATTATGCTGATTTTCTTCCAGCGCTTTTTGGAGGTATTTTCGCTCAAATTCTTCTTCTGCTTCTTTGAGCGTTACTTTTTTTTCTGGCAATTCTTTTGCAAGATTTTCGCTCAGCTGGCTGACGTTTTTATACATCTCTTCTAATTTTTTTGGATGAATCACTGGCTTGTATTTTGCGAGCACATCTTCAATCGCCTGACTCACTGCGGATATTTTGAGATCATACGGGCGAATCAATTCTTCTTTGATTTTATGCACATTGATGTGCAACTGATTGATGAGACGATGAATGCTTCTTCTCTCTGCGCCTGCAATATCCGCAACTTCTGAAATATTTCCAAGATTTAACTCTAGCATTTTTTGCAGATATGCTTTTTTGAACAACCGCTTTGCCTGTTTGTATTTTATCAACGTGTTAATTTGGAAATCAATAAACGGCGTTTTAACTAATTTCGCGGTGATGTCTTCTGTTAACTCGCTCACTGTAATCCCTAACGCCTTTGTTGTCGCTTCCTGAATTAAGGGTTTTAGTTTTTCATCTAACAGCTGATCAATGTTTTGCTGCTTTTGGTCTTGTGTTTCATTCATCTATGATTTTTTTGTCCCTAGAGTATTTATATCTTTTGAAATTATAACACCATTCTCCAAAAGTAACAAAGATTTATATATGCAATCCGGCAGAAAATGACCCATGGATTTTACTGTCAAAAAAAGAGATCCCTTAGAACTGCGCAGATATGCAAAAAGAGATACAGACATTGCATATGACTTTACTAAAAAAGTACATAAAGAGTTTGGAACATTCTTGCGCTGTGTTGTATTGTTTGGTTCTGTCACTGAACAAAAACCTGAAGAACTCAGCATCAAACACGAAGGAGACATTGATATTCTCATGATCGTTGATGATGTCACCTATTATCTTTCTCCTGAAGTTGTTGAAACCTACAGAATTGTTGTTGAACGAACAATCGCGGAAACTTCACGACGACTGCATGTGACGACACTAAAGTTTACCAGTTTTTGGGAATATACTCGAATTGGTGATCCCATCGGAATCAATATGCTTCGCAATGGTGTCGCGCTGCTCGATACTGGCTTTTTTTATCCGCTTCAATTATTATTACATCAGGGAAGAATCAGACCAACCCCTGAAGCAGTAAACGCGTATTACAGCCGCGCTCCGACTACATTGTTTAATTCCCGTTGGCACGTGTTGCAAGGAACACTTGATCTTTATTGGGCTTGCATTGACGCGGCGCACGCTGCTTTAATGATGCATGGTGTCTTGCCTCCACAACCAAAAGATGTTTCTGCTATGCTCGAAGAAAAACTGGTGAAGAAGAAGATTTTAGATGGGAAACACGCAAAAACAATGCAGACGATGTATACATTGTCTAAGTTAATTTTACACCGCAAGATTAAAGATATTGACGGTAAAACGTATGAGAGATATTACAAAGACGCGCATGATTTTGTTGACGCGATCAAAAAGATTGTTGAAGCGCAGAAGGATTGAGTTGTGTTTTAATTATTTTTTATAGTTCCTTTTTCTTATTGTTGAATTATAATATATTTTAACGAAACTTCAATAAACCCCATTGCTGACGCAATGGATCCCCCTGACATTTTTGCTTTTGCGGGTGCGTGTTTTTTTCGTTCTTGGCGATTGTGTTTGAAAGGGTAATTTTACTTTTTATACATTAAAATTTAAGAATACTGAATGATTCTTTTATTAGATGGATTTTGACAAACAAAAACAGAAATATCTCGCAGAACTGGAATCAGGACTTCGCGATAAATCAAAAAAAGGATTTATTGACGCAGAAATTAAAGAACTTGTTACTGTCATAAATAAACATCCTTCTTATTATACAACAAGCTCGTGCTCTGGCAGAATTTTACTCTATTCCATTTCTCCTGATCGAAAGAAAAATGAAACAGAATGGATTCTCGTGAGTCATCAAGAAGTTTTGCTTTCTGAAATTAGTGAGAAACTAAAATCAGTGAATAGTATTTCTTCAGACATTGTTTTCTTTCGATTTGAACCACTTATTTTACACATTGTTTGCAAAGATTTGGACGCTGCGCAGCAGCTATTATTGCTTTGCAATACCGCTGGATTGAAACACAGCGGCGCAATTTCACTTGGAGAGCGGATTGTTGTGGAGATTGTGGGGAATGATCGCTTGGACGCTCCTGTCGCAAAAGCTGGAACGCTTTTGATCACTTCAGAGGGAATTTCTCACTTTGTTGCTGACGCAAACGAGAAAATGAAACGGAATGTGGAGAGAATTGAACGATTGAGAAATGAAATGGATAAGAATAAATAGAAAAATAAGAGAATATAAAATTAAAAAATGAAGCGTAAACTACTTTTTCTTCACAAGCATCATGATCATCGCAAATAGAATAAACAAGCCAACTGCTAACGCTCCTGCCAACAATGGAATAGACAATGAAGAATCGTCATTTGCTGTTTCTTCTGCGCTTTCTTCAGTTGCTGGAATAGTGACTGTTGTTGAGGTTGTTTCTTTGGCAGGTTCTTCGTCTTGCGCTTCAGCTTCCTCTGCTTCTTCAGCAGCAGGTTCTTCTGCTTCGTCATCATTTGTCTCTTCAACATCTGCTGTTTCAGAAGAACATTCTGGAACAGTTACTGTCTGGAATCGCTTGATTTCATTATTGTTACTATTATATTCTACTTCTGCGCGAATGTCATAGTCTCCCGCTTCAACATCTTCGTCAACAACAAAGGTGTATGTTTTTTCAAACATCGTGTCTTCATCTGTCCAACTTCCTGTTCGCAAATCCATGAACTCAAAGCGGTTGACGCCAAGATCATTATTAATAATAAGTAAGCCTGCGTCTTCGTCTAAAGAACCGATATTGTGCGCTTCTACTGCAATACTGAATGTTCTATCTTCGCAATCAAGCACTTGTGGTTCTGGCTGGAATAAATCAAGTGTTACTTCAGAAGGCTTTTTGTCGACGTTGATGAATATTGTTTCATCGATCGCATATTCTGTGCCGTCTTCATCTTTTCCTTCGACACGAATGTCAAGATCAAAATTGTCTTCTTCTGCGCAGTCTGGAATAGTAAAACGGAACGTTGCGCTGTCATCCGCTCCTGGATCAAGATTGTCGATTCGGATTTCTTCATCTATCTCATCATCACTATTCTGTGGACAGAAAGAATTTAACTCAATCATAATATCAATATTTTTTATGTTATGATCTATTGTTCCTGAGGAGAATGTGTTTTCAATTTCTACAGTGAGGTCGATATTGTCTCCTGGCGCTGCTTCAAATGAGCCGCCTGACGCATCAACATCATCGTCGCTCTCGCCATCAATTTCAACATCAATGTCGCTAAAGCCAAGACCTGCCGCGAAAACAGCCGGCAAGAAAAGCGCTGAAATCAATACACTGATTGCAAATAGTAATCCTTTATTCATAGTAATCCCCCACTACGAGAAGGTAATGAAAAGGTATTTTTAAAGGTTAGGTTTTTTGAAGAGCTTTTTCTGAAAGGAGTGCCGTTTATTACATGACATCCCAATAAAGACCCCATTGCTGCTGCAATGGGTCCCCCTGACGTTTTGTTTTTGCTGGTGCGTGTATTTTCTTTTGTAGTTGAGCAAACATTTTTTTTGCTTTATTTTTTTGAATCACCTGACAGTCCTTGAGAATCCTTATGTATTTATTATTTATTATTGAGAATGAAAAAAAATAGAACCCTCATTAACATAGAACTTCGACTAAGAATGAGAGAAAAAGTAGGAACTATGCCCTCCTTTCGAAGACCCATAGTTCCTTATGATTGATGTTCACTCAAAAAGAGACCAACGTGTGTTGAACTCCTGATGCACACCAACCCAACTAACAATTCATGATATGATGGTTCATGACAAATTTTGTGATTGCTTTTTTTAGCATAAAAAAAGCATGAGCCGACTCATGGACTATGATAAAAGGAATTGAGATTAGTAGGCAACAGACTCTGCTGTTCTTGAGCAGTTTCTTTCCTGCACGCGGGTCAATAGAGTTTTTTTCATAGTTTCATACATGTCCTGCATCTGCGCATCCCATCTACAAGTTTGTAAGCCTCATAAACAGTCTCCGCATACGCGTTTCACATACGGCAATTATGTTTTCACCATAACTGCTTACTTTAACGGGGACACCACGTCCATTTTCCTGCCATTTATGCTTGAGCTACAGACACTATGTTCTTTGCAATAAAACAATCGAACATACCTGGTCTCAAACACCATCACTGTATTCTCTCTCGATAAACACAGGATGACCAATGAATACTGGAAACATATTTTTCTGTTTCACAACATTCCTTGTTGCATGAACAACATTATCCACGCCTACTACTCAATTTTGGTTTTTATTTTACTGAGCCGCGCCAAACAACTTAGAACAAATAAAACATAAAGAAAAGAACAATTATTCTTGGCTGAACTGGTGTTCTTCTCTTTGCCGTTTTTCTGTTCGATAAGATTTTTTGGTAAAAATCTTACTGTCATCGCTTGCACACAATTTTTGTATTCGAGCTTTGCATTTTTGGTGCCTCCATCCTGACAAAACATTATCTTTTTTCCGACAATATTTTATTGGATAAGTCTCTTATACAAACACACCGCATGACACAGTGTTCTTATCTCAGTAATGTGAATTTTATTTCTTTATTTTCTATGAATTTTATTTAATTTTTTCTTATCTTTTTGCGCCAAAGTAAAACATTTTTTCGATCGCGACATCATTTGCAGCAAAGCTTCCTGTGCGAGGATTACCAGCAGATTGTGGTTGCGCTGCTGGCTGCGTTGGTTGTGTATCTTGAATTGTCCTTTGCACAGGAACTTCTTGCGTTGGTCTTTGCTGTGAAAGTGATAATCCGCTCAACTGCTGCGCAAGTTTTGCAAGCTGCGCATTATTTTGTTCTATTTTTTGTTGCAACGCATTAAACTCATTCACGATTTGCGTCGCGAAATTTTGCATGATCGCCTGCGTCTCATCACGCGTCATGACATTTTTCATGGACTGTTGAATTTGTTTCGCGACATCTTCACTTGGCTGTGCTTGTAACGTTGTTTGTTCTTGTTTTATTTCTTCAACATGCTCTTCATGTTTCACTTGTGGTTTGTCTTTGATAATTTCTCGGATAACTAAGGATTGATCATCATTAATGTGCATGTCAGACAATGCCTGTTCTTCACTTTCGCCGACCATTGTTACTGCCAAAAACGCAGCATCTTCGTGGTTGCTCGCGATTCCCTGATGTTTTAATTCACCTGCCAATGCATTTAATTTTTTTAATCGTTCTATGTCCAATCATACCACCTGTTTCACTGTTGTCTTTGTTTTGAGTACACTTGTTGCCGTTGAACCATATTGGTGCACATCTCTTTGCTACCAATATACATTTCTGTATACTAATATGGACGAACTACTATATAAAGGTTTCTTTTTTTGCCTGTTTTTGCTTGAGTTTAGAGGTTTAGAGTTTGCTTGTTGTTACTTTAGAATAGTTTATTCAAGTCGTGTCAGAACTTTTTTAAGAGGAAAGCGGTTTCTTTTGTTCATGAAAAGAACAATTTTAGGAGGAATGCTTGCAGGAATGCTTGCGTCTGGGTGTACTTCTCTCCATAATAAAGAATTTGAAGCGCGTAAAGTTTATGATAGTCCTCAGTTTCCTGAACCTACCACAAAAACACAGGAGATTGCATCGTATCTTCGCGACCATGGCCAAGATGGGGGAAGAGGGGCGAAATGCGGCGCGCTTCATACTGGCGCAGGACCTCTCAGTATTTGTTACATGGATTTAAACAAGCCATTTGATTATAGCGACGATATTTTTTATTTTAGTTTTGAAAAACTTGACCATACTTGTATTGATTTTGGACTCAATGATACGCTTGATGATGTTGTTCTCGATGGAACAGCAACTCCAATTCCAGTTACAGCGACAAAACCCGAATTTCAGGCATTTGTTTCTCATGAATATATGACAGTCGTACGAAAAGTATATCGTGAAATGAAACGTGAGGGATTATTGTGAGAAAAGGCGCAGCGTCCGCATTAGTTGCTTTGCTTCTCGGTGCTTGCGCTCCAAAGCCACAGACAATCGAGTCCGCGAATGTTCACATTTATTCTACTGTTCCCATCGCGCGACTTGTCGCTGCTTCTGTTATCCAAAAAGAGCAAATACATGAAGGATATTACTGGGCGCAATATGAAAGTGGAAGAGAAGAATACACAGTTCTTTACAAACCTTCTGGCGATAGTGGTGAGTATATTGACGATGTTCTTTTGTTCCAAGAAGGAAAAAATCCTCATTATGAATACGTGGATCTTGGTGTGTCAGGAGGAGTTTCCTTGATCATTTCTCTTGACACTGGCGCAATGATTCTGTATGATTTTCTCCCTGCCGATGAGAAATCCTTTCATCAGCAAAAATATCTCTCTGGTCTTCTCGCTGTTGGAGAAGAGATTAAAAGAACAGAAGATATAAAAGCACTAGAACAAATAACTCCCCCATGACATCGTCTTTTTTTAAAAAAATATTTGCTGGAATAGGTATTTTACTTACTGTCACTCATTTTCTTTATTATGTTATTTTTACCGCGTACACTAAGGTAGCACCTTATGATTCACTGTATTTCTTTCTTGGATTTGGTGTGCTGTGGTTGGTTTTTGTTCTGCCGATGAAATATTGGAAGTAATTTACTTTCCAAATAATGGTAATTGCTTTCCGCGCACAGTTGTAGAAGGAGCTGTTATTTGCTCTCGAGAAATTAGTGTTGGCTGTGAATCTGAAACACGATGTAGTGGTTGTGGAAGAGGAGCAACTTGTATTGGTTGTGCGGTAGGCGGAACAATGTTCATCGTATATCTTCTTGATCCTGTATCTTTGAACATGACACTGTCAGAAGCCAGTCGCTGATATACTTCTTCCGCAAGTCGGTAATCTGCCGCTGTTTGTTTTCCTTCTCTAAACCCATATCCTTTATCTCCTGGCTCGAGATGGGTGTAATCTAATGTTACAGACCGCATTTCATATCCACGCAATGATTCTGGAAGGCGCGCTGTTTCTGGCTGATAATAAACAAGCGTCTCTGCTGGACGCTCTATCTCAAGAACCCGCGCTTCTAAACCTCTGAGATGAACCATCTTGTCTATATCTGTTTTACAATATAATTTGAGACTTCTGTCATTTCCTTTGACATGTCCTCGCGCTCCAAGTCGTACCATCGCTGTTTCCCCATCTTTGTAGAAAACATTTGCAGTGTAGACGCCTTGCTGTGTATTTTGTCCGACCAAACGATTATATTCTGCGATAGTCATATTTCCTGTAAGAAGCGCAATGTACACTTGAACAGGATGTTCTGGATTTCTTGCAATCTCTCTTTTTTGCGCGACAAGAAGATGATCATCAGTCTTTTCTCTTATATCATAACGGTCTGCTGTTTCTACTAACTTCGTCACAAAATTTGCCATAGCCCTTTGTTGTTGCATTATTACCATATTATATTCTTTCCAATGAGGAGATATATAAAGGTTTTGGTTGTTTACCACTGTTACGGAGTTATTTTATTTGTTTCAAAAGTATACATTTTGTCAACGCTCTTTCTGCTGGTTTTAAAAAGGGGAAATGCGAGGATTGAGTTATGAAAATGTTTCAATTTCAAAAAAATTTAAATAAAATGAGTTATATCAATCGATATAACATGCTAAAAAAGAAAAAAGCGCTCTCATTATCACGTTCACCTCGATTAGACACAGTCCTTATGGTAGAAACATTCATCAAACAGCATGATGGCGAATTCAAAAAAAGAAAACTTTGGGAATCATTGCCTAAAAAAATGATGTACCAAACGTATTGTGTGATCATTGATTATTTACTGTATTCTCACAAGCTTTCAATCGATGCGGAAGGAAAAATAGGCTGGATATGGTATCCAGAATCAGCAAGATCATGGCTGAAAAAAACACATCTGGGGTTAGAAAACGATGAAAAGACCTTCCGTCGCACGATTCGCTGATGATAAACTAAAGATTGCATTCTACTCTCTGAAAGAGGGCGATTATAGTGATAGACAACTGTTTGAAGCAGTCCATAAAGCGGTGCAGACTATAGAACAAAATGCATTTTCAGGGATACAACTTCGCAAACATCTTATTCCTAAAGAATACCAAGTAAAGTATGCGGTTAAGAATCTTTGGAAGTATAATCTTCCAAATGGCTGGAGACTTCTATATAGTATTGAACAAGAAGATCTTGTGATTATTAGCGTGATCTTGGAATGGTTTGATCATAAAGAGTATGAACGAAGATTTAAGTATTGAGGTGAAACGATGAACGAAACAAAATTATTGCGTATTTGTCTGCTTGTTGCGGCACTTGGCATTGTGTCTTTGTTTTTTCTTTCCGAGAATCTTGAAGCAAAGGAAATAGAGATTTCTTTGATTACCCCTGACTATGTTGGGCAAACTGTTTCTATTTCAGGCACTGTTTCGAAGATTTCTCTTGGAGATGGAATGACATTCATTACACTGGAAGATGACGGAGAACTGTTTCCTGTTGTTTTCTTTCAGGAGATTGAGGATGTCTTTTCTGGTGAGGATGTTCTTGTTTCTGGGAAAGTGCAGGAGTATAAAGGAAGATTGCAGATAGTTGGGGAAAAGTATTTGTATAGAGATTCTTGAATTGTTTCTCTCTTTATTTCACCGTTTCTTGATATTTGTATAATAAAAAAATAATAAAGGAATAGGGATTCATTAGGACTGTCTGGCGATTCAGAGGCAAAGTGAATCTTTGCTCAGCGGCAAGAGAGAAAATACACGCACCCGCAAAAGCAAAAATGTCAGGGGGACCCATTGCGTCAGCAATGGGGTCTTTATGAAATATTTTTGTAAAGAAACAAAGAAATATAGAAATCAAGAAAAGAAGAAAGAACAAAAAAATAAATAAAATAAAAAAACTATTCAATCACAATGTCTCTGTGCTTGACGCGTTTCATTTCGTCATTGCTGACTATGATTCGCACATCATACACTCCAGGAGGAACGTCTTCTGGAATATCAAGCGCAACAGAGAACTCATCAGCATCTCCTGTTCGGATATCTTCCGCTGTTGATGTCGCAACAAGACCGAGATCTGGAATGACAATCGTCAACGCGATGTTTTCCAATCTGCTCTGTCCAATATTTTCAATACTGACAAACGCTTCAAGGACATCTCCTGCTTGCACAACATCATTCGATAAATCTACTTCATCAAGTCTGATGTTATTTCTTGGATTGTTGTTTGTTTCTTCATCAGTTACTGTGATGGTAACACTGTCTGATCCTTCATTGCCGTATTGGTCATAGACAGTCAACGTCACCACGTATGTTCCATCTTTTGTAAAGACATGCCGTACGTTCTTGTTGCTGTCTGTGTCTCCATTACCAAAGTCCCAGACATAGGTAAACGGCGCAAGGCCGCCCGCATCAACATACGACGCAAAGGAAACATCAAGGTCTTCTTCGCCGCTTGTTTTGTCCGCGTTAATATGGACAGTCATTGGCGAGACGATGGTCACTCGTACTGTTCCTGTCGCAGTGACTGTATTGCCTGAACTGTCTGTCGCGACAATAGTATATGGGTAATATCCTAACGCCATTCCTGTTGTGTCAAGGATGTATTCGTAGGTTGTGCCCCCTGTATTTGGCATTGGTTCTGTTACTCCATTAATCGTAAGTTCGACAGAAGCTACCGCGTCATTGTCTGTCACATCAGCAGTGAATGTTACAGAATCATTTTGGCTCACTGGATTTGGTGAAACACTTGTACTCATTGTTGGAGTTGTTGTGTCGACAACGTTGACTGTTCGTGTTGCTGTCGCACTGTTTCCTTCACTGTCAGTTACATCATACGTTATTGTGTATGTTGCGATAACAGTAGTATCCACTGTTCCAGATGGGATAATTGAAGAGGTAAGATCTCCATCAAGACTATCTGTCGCGGTTGCTCCCGCATCTGTGTAGGAATCACCAAGTTGTACTGTTTCAGGATTGTTTCCTAAGACGGTGATGACTGGCGCTGTTGTGTCTTCCACGATAACAATTCGTGTTTCATTTGCCATGTTGCCTGCGCTGTCGGTGACGTTATATCGCACTTCATAGACGCCTACAGCACTTGTATCAACGAGGTTTACTGTGATAATGTCCGCAGTGAGATCTCCATCAACATTGTCTTCTGCTGTTGCTCCCGCGTCTGTGTAAGTTGTCGCGGCTTCGACTGTTTCTGGATCATTGCCGAGCATGGTGATGACTGGTGCTTCTGCATCAATGACTTCTAAAATATCACTTTCTTCATCATCATTGAATGATGTATCGACAACAGTCACGTTGTAGGTGAAATTTCCTGCTGATCCGAGTACTGCTGTATCAAAATCAGTGTATTCATATTCGCCGCTTCCTGTGTTGTATGTCATAATGTATGCACTGCCATCAATCTCCAATACAACAAATCCTACTCCTTCATTATCAGTTATGTCTGCTGTGAAGCTAACCAATGTTCCTAATTCCACAGGGTTTGGCGCTACATCAATATCGACTATTACTGGAGCTGTTGTATCGACAACATCTACTGTTCGAGTAACTTGTGTCGCATCGTTTCCTGATGAATCACTCACATCATACATCACTGTGTAAGAACCTAATGTGCTTGTGTCAACTGCGGACGCGTCAATCGAAATACTGCTTGTGATGTCGCCATCATAATTGTCTGTTGCTGTCGCGCCCAATTCTGTATAAGAATCATCAAGTTCAACTGTTTGCGGATCTGCGCCTGTTAAGACGATGACTGGAGCTGTTGTATCAACAACATCTACTGTTCGAGTAACTTGTGTTGCTGCATTACCACTGCTGTCTGAAACATCATACGTTACTGTGTAGGAACCTAATGTACTTGTATCAACCGCTGTCGCGTCAATTGAAATACTGCTTGTGATATCGCCGTCATAATTGTCCAACGCTGTTGCGCCCAATTCTGTATACGCATCTCCAACTTCAATTGTTTGAGGATTCGCGCCAACTAACGTGATGACGGGAATTGTTGTATCGACAACATTTACGGTTCGTGTTACTGTTGTTGCTGCATTGCCACTGCTGTCTGACACATCATATGTTACCGTGTAGGAACCTAATGTACTTGTATCAACCGCTGTCGCGTCAATGGAAATACTTGTTGTGATGTCACCGTCATAATTGTCCAACGCTGTTGCGCCCAATTCTGTATACGCATCTCCAACTTCAATTGTTTGAGGATTCGCGCCAACTAACGTGATGACTGGAATTGTTGTATCGACAACATTTACGGTTCGAGTAACTTGTGTCGCATCGTTTCCTGATGAATCACTCACATCATATGTTACTGTGTAAGAACCTAATGTGCTTGTATCAACCGCTGTCGCGTCAATTGAAATGCTGCTTGTGATGTCGCCATCATAATTATCTGTTGCAGTCGCTCCCAACTCTGCATATGCATCTCCAACTTCAATCGTCTGCGGATTTACGCCAACTAACGTGATCACGGGAATTGTTGTATCGACAACAGTAAAGTCTCCTATTTCAGTTGCTTCGTTTGCATCTGTACTTCCATCTGTTGCAGTAATTGTATATGCTTGACTTCCTAGTGTCATTCCTGTTGTTGGAATGTCAACAGAATATGTATCAGAAGAACCAACTTGAGTCATTGTGTAAATATCTGAACCAATGCTGAGTTCAACGCTGTCAACGCCACTGATATCATCAGTAACATCCGCAGTTATTGTAATTGAAGAACCATATTCTACTGGATCAGTTACTTCAACAATAGTGCTGATTGTTGGCGCAATACAATCGTATACATCAATAAATCCTGGAGAGCCTGTTTCAAAGTTTCCTGAACTATCTTCTGCGTACATATTGTAGACAAGCGAGGAAATTCCAAATGGAATAGAAGGAATTGGTTCTGCGTAATTATATGTTGGGTCGCCAACGAGATCTGAAAGAGGATAATCTGTTCCGTCAATATTAATTGCAACATAAGAAACTGCAACGTTATCAGAAACAGAAGCGAAAACACCTATATCATCACCATAACAAACAGTGAGCGGAACAGATTCTGCGTCAATAGTTGGATCAACTAAATCACCAACAGTGACATCAGAAGAAAGTGTGCTTGTATTTCCTGCACTTCCTGTTGCTAAAACATCATAAGGGTATAGAGCTGCTCCTGAACTCAGTGTGGATGCCGCTAACGTGAGGGTGTAATTACTTCCTGTGAGGGTCATGGGATAAGAAGTACTGTCAATCGTCAAAACAACAGAAGATGTTGTTTCTCCATCAAATTCGAGAACATCCGCGACAAATTCAATATCATCAGATACATCAACTGGATCCGCGACTTCTGTCGCGCCAATCACTAAAATACCTGCCGCAACCTGCGCAGTCAAAAGTATTGCAATCAAAAATATGCTTAATAGAAAAGATACTCCACTGTTATTTCTCATCCTAATTACCCCCACACCCAAATATAATGCTATGTAATCTGACGCTATATAAAAAGATTATTGTTCACGTTTCTATTAGTAGATAGTAACTCCGTCGAGGGCACATAATGATTATTTTCGTCACATTGTTTGGACGAAAATAGATCGCTTCGAGTGTTTTTTGTTTTTTTATACTCTTTTAACAAAAACAAAAGAGATGAATTGTGAGAAAGGACTTTGCTGAGCGAATGTTTGTGATGGTGCGTGTCTGTGTTGTTTACCTATTGCTTTGTTTAGTTCTTACTGCGAACACTGAGCAGTATATTTTTTATATCACCACTCACAGACTCTTCCTATGCAACAAAAAGATGTCCCAACAGTGATGAACATTCTTGAAAGAGAAGTCAAGAAATTGCCGCTTCCCATTGTCAGCGAATACGCGATCAGAGAAGGAAGAAATCCATTCAAAGCATTAATCTCCACTGTACTCAGCTTGCGGACAAAAGACAGCACGACTAGCAAAGCAACAGACAGATTATTCGCGCTCGCGGATAATCCGATAGATATGCAAAAACTGCCCATCAAAAAAATAGAAGAAGCAATTTATCCTGTTGGTTTTTACATCACCAAAGCAAAACGAATCCCAGAAATTTGCAGAATATTACTTGAGCAGTTTGATGGCAAAGTTCCTGACGAGATTGACGTGCTATTGACATTGCCAGGTGTTGGACGGAAAACCGCGAATCTTGTATTAACCCAAGGATATGGGAAATTGGGGATTTGCGTGGACACACATGTCCACAGAATTTCGAACAGACTAGGATATGTAAAAACAAAAATGCCTGATGAAACAGAATTCGCGCTACGGAAAAAATTGCCGACAGAATACTGGATTCCTTACAATGACTATCTTGTCGCGTGGGGACAAAACATTTGTAAACCCATCAGTCCTTTATGCAGTAAATGCGCTGTTTTTTCGTACTGCGATCGCGTTGGCGTTGCGAAAAGCAGGTAGAATAATATAGAACTTTAGGTTTTGGTGAAATAATGGAACTACGAAAAATTATATGGATCATCCTCGGTTTTATCTTACTTCCTGTCGCGCTTGCATTAGGAATTTTATTTTTTGGCGTTATTGCGGCAATCATTCTTGTTATCGTTGTTCTTTTCGCGTTACTTTCTTTTATCTTTTATCTCAACAGACGATTCAAATATGCATTGTATAAATTCAGGACAAACGCGCCAGGATATACGCAGCGAACAGAGCAAACTATTAAAAAGACCAAAACAAAAGGAAATGAGCAAGAAGTAGTTATCGAACAAATTGAAGAAGTGATTGAGAAAAAAGAGTAGCATCATGGCAAAATTAAAAGATTATAATATTCCAAAACAAGATGGGAAAGAGTATGCTCGTTCTGAAGCGTTAAAACATCACAAAAAGCATGTTGAGGCACGACAATCATTTGGCGGTCCATTATTGAAAGACGCGATTCTCGGTGGACAAGATGGACTTGTCAATGTTTTGGGAATTGTTCTTGGAGTCGCGACCGCGACCAATGATTTTCACGTTATTCTTGTTTCTGGACTTGCCGCGACATTCGCTGAATCCATTTCCATGGGCGCTGTTGTTTATACTTCCACAAAAGCAGCAAAGGAATATTATTACGCAGAATTAGAACGAGAGACTAAAGAAATCGAGAATGTTCCTGATCTTGAAATTGAAGAAGTTCGGGAAATTTATTATAACAAAGGATTCCGCGGCAAACAGTTGGATAGTATTGTCAAGAAAATTACTTCTGACAAAGAACTCTGGCTCAACACGATGATGACAGAAGAACTCCGCATGTTTCCTGACGAATATGAAAATCCACTGAAAAAAGGATTTTTTGTGGGGATCGCGTCGCTTATCGGTTCCATTATCCCATTACTTCCTTATTTTATTTTTTCTGTTCAATATGCAACGTATGTTGCTGTTGGGATTTGCGCTGCGATATTATTTGGCGTTGGTGTCCTGAAAGCACGATGGTTTGAATTAGATTGGAAGAAATCTGGTTTAGAAATGGCACTGATTGGAACAGTTGCTGCGCTCGTTGGATATATGATTGGATTGATTTTTGGCGTGACTGCGTGAGCAAGCATGATCACCATTCTCACTGTTGGAACATTGAAAGACAGAAACATTATCGCGCTTGTTCAAGAATATCTGAAGCGGCTTTCTTCTGAAAAGATTACTGTTTTGTCTGTCAAAGAAGAGAAAGCAACCAATGATGTTGACGCTGTTCGGAAAAAAGAAGGAGATCGATTGCTTGAGAAAATAGAAGCGATGAAAAATGATTGTTTTATTATTGCATTATCTGAAGAAGGGAAGCTGCTGAATAGTGTTGGGTTCGCTGACTTTTTGAAGAAGAACGCAGAAAAGAGAGTTATTTTTGTGATTGGCGGCGCGTATGGACTTTCGGATGCGGTGAAGAAAAAAGCGCACGTTCTTTTGTCCTTGTCACCAATGACGTTTCCTCATGAGATTGCGCATGTATTGCTTGTTGAACAAATTTATAGAAGTTGGATGATTAACAGTGGAAGAAAGTATCAGAAGTGATCTTTTCTATTGATTAAAAAATCTTTTGAGAATAATTCCAAAATGATATCGATACTCTTCCTCTTTTCCCGCATAGGTTGTTACTACTTTTTCAAACCGTTTGATAAGCTCTTCTTTGTTCACAAATTTTACTAACGCTGCAATATCCTCCTCATCCCGCGCATTTAACCGCGCTGCTTTAGTAATGACAATATCCACAGGAGCAAGAGCCTTTAAGACAACATGATTTAACCTTTTGATCTCTTCTGCTTTGTCAACATAATCATGTGGAAGCTGCTCAGAGAAAATGTAGCCATCTGTAAACAAGTCAACTTTCCAGTTCTTATCTCGTTTTGTTATCAATTTTTCGAATATTTTTTTCTGAGCAGCACTGAGACAAAAATCTACGTCAATAGTAGAGGATTTCAAACCTAAAAGTGTCATTGCTGTTCCTCCAACCGCAACAAGAATTATTTCCTTCTCTAAGATTTTGTCTTTTTCAGCAAGCCATGCCAACAACTCACTCTTGTCAATCACAAAATCACCTTTGCTTTTTCAAGAAAATCACTATCAAAAAATCTTCCAAGCAGATTCCATTTCCTGAGACGTATTGGTGTTGTCTTGAGAAGAAATTCATAATCCCCCTCTGCTAAAAACGCCAGATTTTTTTCTTTATTTTTTTTAAGAAATGATAATAATTTTTTTAATTGAGGGATTGGTTTTATGAGAAACGCTGTCTCGAGAAGATACCCTATCTCATTTTTGATCTGAAATTGAGACGCAAGCTCTAACATCTTCCAAGCGTCAATTTTATTTTTAAGAAAGAGGAATGGAATTGCTTCAATATATCTTGGAGAACGGTATTTTGTGAGAATTAACGCAATAAGCTCCTCAATAGATAAAAGCAATGATTTTCTTTTTGTTATGGCGAACAAAGGATAGCCATATCTGTTGAGATTATATTCTATCCGCTCTCTTTCTGGACTGCCTTTGGTAAGTTGGTCTAGCATTTTTTGTTCAGTTATGATTCTTGCAGCTCGCAATTTTGGACGAATGGAACGTGATAAATAGTTGCGTTCTACTTGTGTTAAAGGTGCTCCTTGCATTCTTTTATTTATGGTAGCTATTTCTACTTTCCCAAAGATAGTTGAAAAAGCTGATTCGTCTATTTTTATAAGCATAATTATAATAAAGGTTATGGTATATATAAAGATTGTGGTAATTTCTGTTATTAGTTGCGTTTCCTCATGAGATTGCGCAGGGATTACTTGTTGAACAGATCTATAGAAGTTGGATGATTAACAGTGGAAGGAAGTATCAGAAGTAGCACTAGCCATTTCTTCTTGTCCAGTGCTTTTACTCTCGACAAAGGATCGCACTTCCTCCACTCGACAAACACGAGTAAGATTTATAACCTTTTGTTCTTCCTTCAATAATAATGACAAACCCAAGCAGTGAAACGACTGGAAAAATAGAATTCATGGAAAAGCCGCATGAAGATAGTTTGACCACAAGTATTTTACATCCGCTTCTCAAACAATTGTTCTTCGAAAAGTTTACAAGCTTTAGCGAACCGCAACGGTATTCTATTTACAACATTCATTGTCGCATTAATACGCTCGTCAGCGCGCCAACTGGTTCTGGAAAAACACTGTCCGCCTTTGGCGCTGTACTGAATGAACTCATTGATCACAGCGAAAAAGGAACATTGCAGGATCGCGTTTATTGTGTTTATGTGAGTCCCCTGCGCGCGCTTTCCAATGATATTCACAAGAATCTTGTTGAGCCGCTTGAACAAATGGAAAATATTGCAGGTAAAAAATTAGGAATTCGTGTCGGTATTCGGACAGGAGATACAACTTCTTATGAAAAATCCAAGATGCTCAAAACACCACCACACATTCTCATTACCACGCCAGAAAGTCTTGCAATCATGCTCGCAAGCATTAAGTTTGTGGAACATCTTCGCAACGTGGAATGGGTTGTTATTGATGAAGTGCACGCGATCGCAGACAATAAACGCGGGGTTCATCTTTCTCTCGCGCTCGAAACACTTTCTTTTATCGCGCCGCACATTACCCGTATTGGACTAAGCGCGACTGTCGCGCCCCTCGAGAAAGTCGCTGGATTTCTTGTCGGCTCTTCGCGCAACTGTCAGATTGTGGATGTGCAATTTCTTAAAAAACTGGATTTACAAGTTATTTGTCCTGTTCCAGATCTTATCGGAACAGCGCATGAAGTTATGCACGCTGCAATGTACAAAGTTATTGATGATCTTGTGCAGCAACATAAAACAACGCTTATCTTTACGAATACACGAAGCGCTACGGAACGAGTGGTTGATCATCTGAAACACAAATTTCCAAAAAATTATACAGACAACATTGGCGCGCATCACGGAAGTCTGGGCAAGGAACTGCGACAGAATTTGGAGCGACGTCTTCGCGAAGGAAAACTGAAATGCGTGGTGTGCAGCACGTCTCTGGAGTTAGGAATTGATATTGGTTACATTGATCTTGTTATTTGTCTCAGCTCGCCAAAATCAGTCGCGCGGTTTCTTCAAAGAGCTGGACGAGCTGGACACAAATTGCATGAAACTGTCAAAGGCCGCATTATTGTGATGGACAGAGATGATCTTGTCGAGTGCAGTGTGTTGTTGAAAGCAGCTGTTGAGAAAAAGATCGATAAAATTCACATTCCTGTAAACTGTTTGGATGTTCTTGCGCAGTACATTGATGGACTCGCGCTCATGCAAGTGTGGGATGAAGAAGAACTCTTTCAGTTAGTGAAGAGGAGTTATTGTTATCGTGATTTGAAACATACTGATTATCTTGAGGTTTTGTTGTATTTAGCAGGAGAATTTACCACCCTTGAAGATCGACACATCTTCGCGAAAATCTGGAGACAGGATGGCAAATTGGGTAAACGTGGGAAATTGGGTAGAATTATTTACATGACCAATCTCGGCACTATTCCTGATGAAAGTTTTGTGATCGTCAAAGTTGGAACACAAACTATTGGTCACATTGATGAAGGATTCTTGGAGAAACTTCGACCAGGAGATGTATTTATTTTAGGCGGCGATACCTACCAATTCAAATTTTCTCGTGGCATGGTCGCGCAAGTTGTCGCGACATCGAATCGACCTCCTACTGTGCCAAGCTGGTTTTCTGATATGTTGCCGTTGAGTTTTGATCTCGCAAATGAAATTGGGCACTTCAGATTTTTAATGGAAGATAAATTTAAGCATGATAAATCGAAGAAGGATATTTTGGATTTTATTCACGAGTATCTGTATGTGGATGCAAATAGTTCTGAAGCGTTGTACAATTATTTTGCTGAACAATACGAGTATGCCGGGCATTTTCCTTCTGATCGCAAGATTTTAATCGAACATTATACTGATAATAAACAAAACAAGATTATTTTTCACACGCTTTTTGGCAGAAGGGTGAATGACGTGTTGAGTAGAGGAGTCGCGTTTGCGATTGCGCGGATGGAACATCGCGATGTCGAAATAGGCATGAACGATAATGGATTTTATGTTGGATTCGCAAAGAAGATTGACGCAGTGAAGGCATTAAAGACATTGAAATCTGATAAACTTGATTTAGTAATGAAGCACGCGATTGATCAGACAGAGATTTTGAAACGGCGGTTTAGACATTGCGCGACTCGTGGCTTTATGATTTTGCGGAATTACATGGGAAGACAGAAGAATGCTGGACGGCAGCAAGTGAGTTCGATGATTTTGATGAGCGCGGTGAAAAGGATTTCTGATGATTTTTGTATTCTCAAGGAAGCTCGACGTGAAGTACTTGAAGATTTGATGGAAATTGAAAACTCAAAGAAGGTTTTGCGCGAAATTGAGGAGGGGAAGATTAGACTTGTTGAAATTCAGACCAAGATTCCTACGCCATTCGCGTTTAATATTGCGTTGCAAGGCTTTATGGATGTGTTGAAGATTGAGGATAAGATCGCCTTTTTGCAGCGCATGCATGAATTGGTTTTGGCGAAAATTAGTTTGGAGAAGGGGAGGAAGTAAAAATTATTCTATAGTTTACAACGATAAATCTTCGCGTTAGGATAAACTGACTTTGATGTAATGTCCGCCTGCGCAGATCCATGAAGAGAAAGGTCATCTGCGTGCGCCGCACCAATAATCACTGCGTACCCATGTGGAAGTGAAGGATATGCAGCGAATACATTTGCCATGGTAAGGAGAGAATTATCATACGCTTGTCGAGTTCTGTCTTGATGACGAGCAACAAACGCTAACGCAGCTGGTTCTAATGCTTTTACCTCTTGCTCTTGCGCTTCTGTACGATGAGGAAGATTATAGAGTTCTCCATATCTTCCAATAACTTTTCCAAAATCAACCATATCTTGAGGAGATAATGCTTTATCCTCCCATCCTGTTACTAAAAGAGTTGGTATTTTTCCATATTGCACTGGAAATAATTCACTTGTATCATTGTGATCACCAAATTCATTTTCTGGAACTTGGAAAAGATCCTTTAGTTTTTGATCATCCGCATTGACGATTTCACGTTTTTTTGCTTGAATTTTATCTTCTGACCAATCCCAACCTGCTAAGTTATCAATATAATCAAAACCAATTCTATACCCTTCAAAAAATACTCCTGTAATCTTCTTGTTTCGATAGAGTGCTTCAAGCTGTCTGTAAATTCCTAATTGACAATTTGCGCCCCTCTCATCTGTTTGTATTCCATCTCCATCATGAACCTGAAGGAAGAGATGAAGTGTCAAGTCTTCTAATTCCGCAGGGAGTCCTTTTCCTGCTATATGTTCCACATTCGTGAAATACGTTTCATGAAAAGAAGAAACATGCTCAAGAACTGAAGAAGGGACAACGTCAGAAGCTTGAGCTGAAGAAGCTTGCACTGGCGCTTTTTTGTCAGGACCATCATCCAAAGCAATAAACAGAACACTCGCTCCGAGCATTCCTGCCATTGTGTACACAGTTTTTCTTGAAGTCATACAAGCAAGAAAATGACAATAATTTATAAAAGTTACTTCTGTTTAGTGATATCATTACTTATGACAAGAGTATACATGCACTTCTGGCCGCGCTTCCCGTTGTGCCGCGAACTCCATAAATTGGGCGTACAAACTTTCTGGCGCAACAACTGCGTAATCTGTTATACGACGATAATCACGTTCTCCTACTGTATCACCAAGAGGATCGTAGAATATTGCTTCGAGAGGAGTCTTTTGCCGGAAGATGATATCATTTAAACCAATATATGTTGTTCCCCATTCCTTTACGTGTAGAGGAGCATCAGCAAACGTTTGTTTTCCTGGTTCTGTTGGAAATGCAGGAACATACACTGTCCCTGACAAATCATACGTCGCAAGAGTGGATAACGCTTCTTGAAGCGGCGCAAGACAATACTCGTCATTAACAAAAAAATAATACGCAGTCATATCAACTCGTAACGCATCTAAAGATGCTGCATAGTGAAGATTTTCTGTTTCTACTATTTCTGGAAAGTATCTTGTTTGCGGATGAAGCTGCGCGGTATCTGTTTCGGGAGAAGTACAAGAAAGAAGGACTGTTAATGTAATGTTCATCTTCATTGGAGAAGCGTCAAGATATATAATAATAATGACATAATAGTGGCGGACATGAATAAATTATATAGCTGAGGTGATTTATTATCGAACATTTGTATCACCTCATCTGGATAGTGAATGCGCATTTCTTTGTTCGAATATTTGGCACATTCACTATACTTGTGTCGTTTACTATAAATTTACGCTTTTCTTCCGTACACTAGTAATCCTGCTGCGACGAGATTAAGGAGCGCATGACCCGTCATCTGTGATTGCGGCAAACCTGCAACAAGCATATAGATGTGCGTTACGACGACTATTCCTACTCCAACCCAAAAGACAATATTTTTTGTTTTTTTGTTGACCATTTTTTCACCTTCCCTAATTATCTGACACTTTCCTCAGATAACATCCACATCGTCTAAATGCTTTGTGAATTCTGAAAACGCGATTTTTGTTCTTACTAATTTCCAATCCAAACGCTGGATAATATGCGCCATGCCTTCAAGAAGATCTTTCTGCGTGAGAATTCCGGTGAGTTCTCCATTTCTGTTTATGACAGGGAAACGCCTGATGTGATACTTTTTCATTAACGCGAACGCGCTGATGATATCCGCGTCCTCTGGAAGGAATCGGACACTTAGTGTCATGACTTCTTCGACGAGATGTTTGTGCGGCTCTTTTTCCTCAAGGACTACTTTCTTTAGATAATCTCGTTCTGTTATGATTCCAATAGGTTTGTTATTTTCTTCAACGACCAAACTGCTGATATTATTTTTTGCCATCTTTTTTGCTGCGTGTAACAGGTTTTCTTTCCTGCTTATAGTTATAACTTTCTTCGTCATCCAGTGATGGACTTCTCTGTATTCTGCTTCGTTTTGTAGAACTGTACTCCCCATGCTTTGTTTTTGGTCCTTACTTCTATTTAAATATGTGTTACTATTAAGAAATGAACTTCTTGGAAAATTATTGTTTTTTCCTGTGTAAAGCAGTGTGCAACCGCAATGTTTTTATAGCCCTTTTGCCCGTGAAGAAGCTGGAAGGAGAATTATCGGCGAGTTATTCGTCATTTTCCTTTAATCAATCAAAAAACCGAGGTGTACCCTATGCCACAAGCACAAGAATTTTATGACGTGAAAAGCAAAAAGAAATTTAAGACAGACAAATACAGACTCGTTACCAAAAGCGGACGAAACTTTATTGTCGCTAAATCCGAATGCGGACCGCATGAATGCTGGCGCGTTGTTTCTAAAGAAACAGCAGCTAAATTGAAGTAAGATTTTTTCTTTCTTCTTTTTTTCTTCTCGTCGAATTCTTTGAAAAGTTACCGGAAAGTTTATAAATTCTGACCCTCTACTATTTATAAATTTAACTTGCGTTGGGGAATGTAAGTCAGAATAACACTTATGCTGTTTGTGATGAGACTGTCTCATTCTGCATAAAATCTCGGGGGAAAACCATGGCTCAATTCGTTAAAAAATGCCCAGAATGCGCTGGCGTCAATTTATTCTGGAACAAAGAAAAAGGAGAAATCATCTGTAAAGACTGCGGTCTTGTTGTTGAAGAAAAGATGGTTGACTTCGGTCAAGAATGGCGTGAATTTGACAGTGATGGCGCTGACAAACGAAGACGAACTGGCGCGCCAATGACGTATACCCAATATGATAGAGGATTAGGAACTGAAGTTGGACGAAAAGCTGATCTTTATCAGCTTGGGAGTCGCGAGAGAAATAAATTTTATAGACTTCGTAAATGGCAGTACAGAATCAGCACTGCAATCGAACGAAACCTGAAATTAGCACTTGCAGAATTAAAACGAGTGAGTTCATTCTTGAAACTGCCTGAAAGCGTTGAAGAAGAATCCGCGCGAATTTATACGCACGCTGTTCAACGTGGATTGGTTCGTGGTCGAAGTATGGAAAGTGTTGTCGCAGGAGCTCTTTACGCTGCTTGTCGCAGACACGACGTTCCACGAACGCTTGATGAACTTTCTGAAGCGTCGGGTATTGAGAAGAAAGAAATTGGACGAACGTATCGGTTTGTCACTCGTGAATTAGGGATTACTATTTTACCAAGCAATCCTGTAGATTATATCGCACGATTTGCTTCTGCTCTTAAATTAACTGCTGAGACGCAAAGTAAAGCAATTGAGATTTTGGATCGCGCACAGAAGTGTGAATTAACTTCTGGACGAGGACCAACAGGAATCGCAGCTGCCGCGCTTTATGTGAGCGCTCTTGTTCACGGTGAGAAACGAACACAGCGGGAAGTTGCTGATGTTGCTGGCGTGACAGAAGTTACTATTCGTAATCGATATAAGGAATTACTCGATGAACTTGATCTTGAGAAAGAGATTAAGAAGACGAAAAAGAAGAAGAAGTAGGTTTTTGTTTATTTTCTTTATTACTTTTATTATTCACTTTGATAAAATTATTTCTTAATAATACCCCAAAGCACCATTTCTTTTTTTAACGTGGTGCTTTGGGTCCCCACTGCGTTCATGCAGTTGGTGCGTGTATTTTATGATAAAGGTATTTTTAGGAAACAAAAAAATAATGACAACAAAAACACACTTTGTCCAGCGCCCCTCCCCTTCCTCACACTCCCCAAACCACTCTGTCCAGTGTTCTTATTCTCAGAAAATACAATCCACAACCCCCACTCGACACGCCAGCGTGAGATATATAAAGAAGGAAGTTAACACCTTTTGTATGGCTGATGAAAATCCTCTGGAGACCATTAAAATGACTAAAGATCTTGCTATAAGAAACAGCACTGCTGAATTCCTTATATTTACTGCACAGTCAGGAGAAGATTCTATTGAAGTAAAGTATGCGGAGGAGACTCTTTGGTTATCACAGAAAATGATGGCAAAGCTGTTTGATGTTACTGTTCCCACAATAAATGAACACCTTAAAAATATATATGAATCTAAAGAATTAAACGAAAAATCAACTATTAGGAAATTCAGAATAGTTCAAAATGAAGCGAATAGAAGTGTGCAAAGAGAGGTAGATTTTTACAACTTAGATGCAATCATTTCTCTTGGATATCGGGTAAATTCACAGAGAGCCACTCAGTTTAGGATTTGGGCAACAAGAATTATTAAAGAATTTGCAATCAAAGGATATGTTTTAGACAAAAAAAGACTAGAAAATGGAAATTATTTAAATAAGAATTACTTTGATGAACTTTTAGCTGAAATTAGGGAAATACGATTAAGTGAACGAAATTTCTACCAAAAAATAACTGATCTTTATGCAACAAGCTTAGATTATAATAAAAACGCAGAAACAACTAGAGAATTCTTCGCTAAAGTTCAAAATAAACTCCATTATGCAATACACAAACATACTGCGCCAGAATTAATTGTGAAAAGAGCAGATAGCAAGAAAGATTATATGGGTTTAACATCATGGAGAAATTCTCCTAAGGGTAGAATACTCAAGACCGACGTATCCATTGCAAAAAATTACTTAACAAAAAAAGAATTAGAATCTTTAGGAAGAATAGTCAGTGCATACCTTGATTTAGCAGAAGAAAGGGCAAAAAGAAAAATACCTATGACCATGGAAGATTGGTCAAAAAGACTTGATTTGTTCTTAGAATTTGATGAAAGAGAAATATTAAAATCCGCAGGTGAAATAACCGCAGAGATTGCAAAACAGCATGCAGAAAGCGAATTTGAAAAGTATCGAATAGTTCAAGATAATTTGTTCGAATCTGATTTTGACAAAGTCACTAAAAAATTATTAGAACAAAAAGATTAATTCAAAACAAACCAAAGAACTATCACAAGACAAACCACTCTGTCCAGTGCTTTTATTCTCAGTAAATGCAGTGCACTCCTCACACTGGACACGTCAGCGTGAGATATATAAAGAATGAAGTTAACACCTTTTGTATGGAACAAAAGTCTCTTGTGCTATTTGAGAATAAACAGATCAGAAGAGCATGGTATAATGCCAAATGGTGGTTTGTGATAGAGGATGTTATTTCAGTTCTTACTGATTCTAAAGACCCTAAAGGGTACATTAAAGATATGCGCAGACGTGATGAGATTCTCTCTCAAGGGTGGGGGCAAATTGCCACCCCCCTCTCATTTCCCACAGCAGGGGGTGTACAAAATATAAACTGTGCAAGCACAGAAGGCATCTTCCGCATCATCCAATCCATTCCTTCTCCGAAAGCTGAACCGTTCAAACAATGGCTCGCGAAAGTGGGATATGAACGTGTGCAGGAGATTGAAAATCCTGAACTCTCGATGGAACGAATGAAGGATGTATACAGACTCAAAGGATACTCTGATGAATGGATTGAAAAGCGAACACGAGGAATCGCTGTACGACAAGAACTCACTGATGAATGGAAAGCACGAGGAGCACAGGAAAACAAAGACTTTGCAATACTGACCAATGAAATCTCCAAAGCAACATTTGGAAAAACAGTGGAAGAATACAAAGAGCACAAAAATCTCAGCAAACAAAATCTGCGTGATCACATGGATGACATGGAACTTATTCTCACGATGCTCGGAGAAGCAACAACAACAAGATTAACTAAAGAAAGAGATTCTGAGAAATTACCTGCTTTAAAGAAAGACGCGAAAGATGGCGGCGATGTTGCAGGAGCAACGCGCAAAGATATTGAAAAAAGAATTGGAAAATCAATAGTGAGTTCTGACAATTATCTGGAAACTCCAGAAAAAGTGAAGCGATTGGAGAAATAAGAAATCCTTGCTTTTATTCTCTTCTTCTTGAAAATAACCTGACCAACCAATACGTTTAAAAACACCCCTCTGTTTTATATAAAATAATTATCTCTAACAATGACATTCCAACAACTGCATCTCATCGAACCGCTTCAAAAAGCGCTTGCAAAGCAAGGATATACAACGCCTACTCCTATTCAATTGAAATCTATTCCTGACCTTCTCGCAGGCAAAGATCTCATTGGCATCGCTCAAACAGGAACAGGTAAAACTGCCGCGTTTGTCCTCCCTATTCTTCAGCGCATGACTGAAAAATATCCGCGAGTGGTTCGTGTACTGGTTCTTGCACCAACACGAGAACTTGCCGCGCAGATAGGGGAGAGTTTTACTGCGTATGGTCAATTTCTTAGATTCAAACATACTGTTATTTTTGGCGGGGTTGGTCAAGGACCACAAGTCAATGCAATCTCCCGAGGCGTTGATATTATTGTCGCAACACCAGGACGACTGCTTGATTTAATGAATCAATGTGAAGTAAGCTTAAAAGACATTGAGTTCTTCGTTCTCGATGAAGCGGATCGAATGCTTGATATGGGATTTATTCATGATATCAAAAAAATTATCGCAAAGTTACCTCCTAGACGACAATCACTTTTTTTCTCCGCGACTATGTCCCCGCAAGTAACGCAGCTTGCGCATCAACTGCTCACGAATCCAGTTCGTGTTGAAGTTGCGCCACAAGCAACCACTGCTGAACGCATCAAACAATGCGTTTTTTTTGTGGACACCACAGTGAAAGAAAAACTCCTTTTAGAACTCTTGCTGCAAAAACACCTTACTCGTGTCTTAGTGTTTACCCGTACAAAGCATCGCGCAAATAAAGTCGCTGCGTATCTTTGCAGCCATAACATCGAAACATTCGCGATTCATGGCAATAAATCACAAGGCGCCCGAACACTCGCGCTCGCGAATTTTAAATCAGGCAGAACTAAAGTTCTGGTTGCGACGGACATTGCTGCCCGCGGGATTGATATTGATGATATTTCTCACGTTATTAATTTTGAACTTCCTAACGGACCTGAAAATTATGTGCACCGAATTGGGAGAACCGCACGGGCAGGGGCTGGCGGAACAGCGTATTCTTTTTGCGCTGCTGACGAGAGAGATTATCTTCGCGATATTGAACGGTTAATCCGTTTGAAAGTTGAAGTGATGCCTCATCCTTATCATTCCGATCACGCCCAAAATGCTTCTGGAGTAATTGCTCGCCCTCCTCCACAACAGCAACGAGGGCGTTCAAGAAGATCTAGATCTCAACAGGGATCACGATTTAGAAGATAGCACAAGACAAACCACGCTGTCCAGTGCTCTTATTCTCAGTAAAGTGAATCCACTTCCCCCACTAGACACGCCAGTGTGAGATATATAAAATCTGAAAAGAGTCTCATTTCATGGCTAAAGAAATCAATCTAGCATTATCAAGCACAGATAAAATAAAGAATAAAATTTACACCCTAAGAGGTATGCAAGTGATGCTTGATGCAGATCTTGCAGTGCTTTATAATGTAGAGACAAAACAGATTAATAGAGCTGTAAAAAGGAATAGCGAGCGATTTCCTAATGATTTTATGTTTCAAATCTCACTAAAGGAATTTGATACCTTGAAGTCACAAGTTGTGACCTCAAACACAAAAGATTTAAGGTTCCAATTTGGCACCTCAAGATTAGAATATGGTGGAAGGAGATATTTACCTTATGCTTTTACAGAGCAGGGTGTAGCTATGCTTTCAGGGGTCTTAAGAAGTGGAACTGCAATAAAAGTGAGCATTCAAATAATGAGTACATTTGTCGCTATGAGAAGATTTATCTCTTCAAACGCACAGATATTTCATAGATTGGATGTTGTTGAGACAAAACAGATTGAACATGATAAAAAATTTGATGATATATTCGATGCCCTCCAAAGCAGAGACATAAAGCCAGAGAAAGGCATATTTTTTGATGGACAGATATTTGATTCATACAAATTTGTTTCAGACATCATGAGAAATGCTCATATCTCCATAGTTCTCATTGACAATTATATTGATGATTCTGTCTTGACGCTGTTTAGCAAGAGAAATAAAAATGTAGCAGTTACTATCTTCACTAAAGAGATTCCTAAACAATTATCCCTTGACTTGGCTAAATATAATTTACAATATCCGTTTGTTGAAGTGAAAGAATTTACGCAGTCACACGACAGATTTCTGATAATTGACAATAAAGAAGTGTACCATTTTGGAGCATCATTAAAAGACTTGGGCAAAAAATGGTTTGCTTTCTCAAGATTTGACAAAGAAGCATTCAAGCTGTTGGATAAGCTTGGGTTGAAATGAATGTACGTACCCACATTAATTGACTGCAGCAACTACTCGACAAGGTGCGCCATCTGCATCAGTTATTTTCATAGGCAGGATAAAACAGGTAAATCGTTGCCCTGATAATTTCTCTAAATGACTGAGGTTCTCAACTATGAGAATATCTCTTTTAAGAAATATTTTGTGAACATCATATGGTTCATTATCAGGAGTAAAAGAATCTAAACCAACGATACTTATGCCTTTTTCAACTAATTGCTGAGCAGTTTTCTCTGTTATTACAGGATTGTTTTCAAAATAATCCGAAGCACACGCTTTATCTGCATGTGACGTCAGAAAAAAGACAATATCATGCTTCTTCACTTTTGATAAGTCAGACTCAATGTTTTTCTGCCCTCTGACATCAATGACAATTGCTTCCCCAATAAACTTGTTTATTGAAAAATCGCTTAACGTTTTTCCATTTTCAATCATGTGAGAAGGAGCATCTATATGAGTTGATACATGCGTATGTATTTCTAGAAATGTTTTTCCGTATGTGTGTTCTTTCACATTCTCACGTTTGATTTTTATTGGTGGATCACCTGGAAAAGTTGGTGTTTTCTCATCAATTGGCATTGTTAAATCCAAATATTTCATAAAAATATAGATAAAAGTCCAGATATAAATAGGTTTAGACTGAAACTCCACCTTTCCCACTCCCCAAATCCCCTTGTCCAGTGCTTTTATTCTCAGTAAAGTGAATCCACTTCCTCCACTGGACATGCGAGCGTGAAGTATATATAGAAGTTCTGTTTAAGATATGATTATAACATTTAAGCAAAAATCATTTGAGGTTGTCAAGAACTACTGGTTAATAAAGACTGGTGGCATGAACTAAAGACTCAGTGGTTCTTGAGCACAACGCTCATACCACCCCTCCAGAGAATACCCTGATGGTATTCGGTTGTGTCAAAATGGCAGAAACAGCAAAAAAACCAACTAAAACACGAGATACCCCATTAATGGAAGTCACCCTGAGAAGATACGAGAAACCCCTTGGTCTCGAAGATCGAGAACTTGTTCGCAAATTCTGCTTAGGTGTTGGACTCTTACAGCCTGGAGACAGCAGAGACGTTGTTGTCGATGTTCTTATGGCAATGCTCCTCGCGAAAAAGGAAAAAACAATGCTCAGCTCAGAAGAGATTAATGAAAAAGTTATTGGCATACGAAAGAAGTATAATTTAGCGCAGTTGGGGATTGCGCCATCCAACGTGCGCAGACAGATCAAACGATTGCGTGAGTTATTGCTTGTAGAAAAAGTGAAAAGCAGCTACCGCATCATTGAATTTGGAACACTCTCCACACATTACGATGAAAAGTTTTCGCAGTTCCTGCTTCCAACGATTGTGACCAGAATTAAGGAATACTTTGGAGAAATGGACACCAGATTTTAGCGCGGAACATGAGAACAAAAGAAACCTTCATTCTATACGAACCTGCAGAAGACAGCTTTCTCATCCAAAAGCACATTAAGGAATACGCAAAAGGAACCGTCCTGGAGATAGGAACTGGTTCTGGGATTCTCGCAGAAACAGCAGCACAGTGTGCAAACGTCCAAACAGTTCTTGCGGTAGATGTTCAGAAAGGAGTGATTGATCACTGCAAAAAAATTATTAAAAAGGAGAAAATAACGTTTAAACAAGGTGATCTTTTCTCGAACATAAAAGCAGATAAATTTGATTGCATCATCTTCAATCCGCCGTATCTTCCGACCAATCCACGAGCTCCAGACATAACCTTAGACGCAGGAAAAAAAGGATATGAACTTATTGAACGATTTCTTGCTGCGGTGAACAACTATCTTGCTCCTGATGGAACAGTTCTTCTTCTTTTCAGCTCGTTTTCTAAAAAGCATATTATTGATGAGATTATTAAAAAGAATCTTTTCGAAGCAAAAGAAATTGATCAGCAACACATTTCCTTTGAAACATTATATGTGTATGCGATCACAAAATCAGCGCTTCTCAAAGAACTTGAAAAACATAAAATAACAGATGTTCATTATTTCGCAAAAGGAAAACGAGGGTTGGTGTATAAAGGAGTGTATAAACGAAAAGCAGTGGTGGTGAAAATACAACGACCTGACGCAATAACACTTTCCACTGTGCAATTTGAAGCAACATGGTTGAAAAAACTGAATCCGCATCACATTGGACCAACACTTTTCTTTGCAACAGAGACGTTTCTTGTGATGGAACTTATTGAAGGATATTTATTTGAGGAATTTATTCAAACACATCAGAAAAAAGACATTCTTTCTATGATCAAAAAACTTTTACAACAAATGTATCTTCTTGATTCTTTGGGCATCAATAAATATGAAATGAATCACCCCGACAAACATATCATTATCAGAAAAGGAATTCCTATCATGATTGACTTTGAACGCTGCAGACATACAGAAGATCCAAAGAACATCACGCAAGTGGTGCAATTTATCACTGCAACAAGAATTACATTGTTATTAGAAAAGAAAGGAATTCATGTGGACAAAAAAGGGATGCAGGATGCTGCAAGAGGGTATAAATTGAATAGAAATAAAAAGAATTATAACACTATTATTACGTTCATACGATAGGAAAGAATCGCAAACAAAGCCAAATATTCGCAAAGTCAATACACTCTTCAATCCATTTTGAAATATTTGATAAATTAAATAAATAATAGCTAAAGAGTGTATGTGCAGTGCTTGGCGACAATTCTTTCGCCAATTGGAAGCGAGGTGCGCTTCGTTACACTCAGCAGCACTAAAAAACTAAGACTGCGTTACTTAGCAATACTGATAAGAGAAGAAAGAAACAAAATGACAAAACATTGCCCGAAATGTGGATCTGCAAAAACAAAAACTCAATTATATATGGACATTAATATTCTTATTTGTGAAAAATGCGGCTATGACGAATCTGCTCTTTACGAAATTTATCCAGAACACAAAACATCACAAAAAGCAAAAGGACAGTTTAGTCCGTACAAAACAGGCGGAAGCAAAAGAACGAAATAGTACGCAGATTATCTCTCTGACGCACCACAAAGCACTTGCCAGATACGCCATAACTTTTATAAATTATTAACTATTTCTTAGTGGTAATATGGTACAAACATACAAAGCATTTATTTTTGCCAGTACAGCATTAGTATCTTCTTACAGCGTTTATGCTGAAGAATTTAGATCTCAACGCACCCCTACTGAATTAGCAAGTTTTTTTCCTGGTTCTGTAGAACTTATTCCTCTTAAAAATCAAAAATATCCGTCACTTCCTGAAGATGTCCAAGAGGAATTGGCTTTCATAGCAGACCAGATGTTGAGCCCAGCACACGCTTGTGAATTATATAATACACTCACAAAGACAACGCAGATTCACTGGTGTTTAGCAGCTGATTATGATTTGTATGCAGATAGATCCGCCACTCGCTATAATCTCAGCCATCATGATGTCAAGATCTACAATGCCCATGATTCTCTTGAACTTGCTGTTTCTGTTTATGATGTACCCACTCTCTCGACGCTTCACGTAGAAGTCCAGAACAGTCTTGGAACAATTATCAGTAACGCAGCATATCCTCATGATGCAATTCTTCAAGATCCTTCTTATCAAGCACTTCTTGCAGCGTTTGTTCAACCATATTCAAACGACTCTACCTATCCAGAACTGAAGCGCACTAATTCTGTTAAAGCAGAGGAAAAGAGAACTACAGCTTCGCAAGATTATACATACACGCTTCCTTTCCCTCTTCCTGCAAGCGATTTTTACCGTGTCACGCTTCGCATTATACCATCGGAAAAACTCCAGGAACAATACCCAAGAGACTCTATTTTTCAAGGATTTGTTCAGTATTTACCAACAGATGGATCATACCAAGCACCAGCCACTCATGCGTACCTCACTGCAACAGTTATTATAAAACCTGAGCCAAGAGATGAGAATTCTTATGATACGCAACTTTGGAAGGCAAATCCTCTTCCCTCTCCATGGGACAAAAAAGAAACAGCACCTGTTGAATTTAATGGTTGGTAGATTTTCTTAAAGTCCTTTATACTTCATCTCTTCTTCAAGCTCTTCTGCAAGTTTATTTTTTCTCTTGCTATACTTCTTTCTATACACATACGAACCAGTAATTGCAGGAACAAGCACTCCAAGTGTAAGGATGGAAACAAGCACTGCTTTTTGCGCAGGACTACTTATAATTCCTTGAAGATTTTCTCCTTGCGCTGCTACAACACTCCCTGTCATACCTCCTTTGCTCTTGACATACTCGCCAAACTCAACCATGAAATTCAATACTCTCTTTGTATAACTTTCTTTTGACTGTTCCACTTGTTGTAGTTCTTCAGCAGGAGAAAGCTCTTCCTGCTCTTCTCCTGTTTTTTCTGTTATTTCAACAGCAGGTTCCTGCTCGCCAACAACGCGCTGCCAAATCGTTCCAAGCACATCAAAGAACTGTGAAGACCGCGCCGTTGTTCCACCATCTTCCTCCACCAAAATACTAATTGCTACTTTTGAATACGAGACTACATCATCCACATAAATGGTTGTTTCCAAAATTCCATTGTTGTTCAGATCATATCTTCTAAATAATCCTTCCAGCAGAACAACATTATACACTCCACCTACATCCATACGGACAGAATTTGGATAGACTGCCAGAACTTTGACAGAACTATCAACATTTTTCTCTTTTATTGAAATAATATCTCCTTTTCCAAGATTGAGATATGTTGTGCCTCCTTCAAGACCATCCGCAGTCGCTGCACTTGATTCTCCTCCTGCACGAGCCCCTCCACCAGGATTTCCGCCACCCAATTCCTGAGGAGCAACACTCACATTTGTGATGTTAAATCCGTTATTTCCAGAAGGATCTGTGCAATTCGCGTAGAACAGAATCTTTTGTTGTGAAGAAACATTGAAACTCGCAACTCTGCTTGCTGTTGTTCCTGAGACTGTCATCGCTCCGTCATTCGCATTGTTAATAAACAAATTGCAGGTTAATGGACTGCTTCCATCTGTCACTGTCGCGCTAAATGTGTACTGCTGTGCTGACGTAATACTTGTCGGACTAATCGCGCTCACTGTTGGCGCGGTGGTGTCTGAGACTTCAATTGTGTCCACCGCGGTCAGCGTGTCGAAAGATGCTGCACCACAGGTCGCGTTCCAGGTGAAGTTTCCAGTCGTGTTAAAGGTTCTTGTGAAATTGTAGATTTGTTTCGTATTATCAAACGTCATCGCGGAAGGTTCAAGCGGCGCTGTGCTAAACGAAATATTACAGCTTGCTCCTGTAATAGTCACATTATCCACCGCTCTTGTATAATTCGCGGTAAAATTAATATTATTTCCTGTCTGCGCCTCGACTGAACCACCTTCTACATCTGTCTGATCATAAATCGTGAGATTCACGTTTGATCCATTTCCTCCAGCGTACGCAGTGAATCCTGATACTTGGAACCACATGTGCGTTGCGTTCTCTCCAAAATTCGCGTAAGCGCTTGTCTGATTAATTTCCCATAATCCAATGCATGCGCCTGCGCTGAAGTTCCAATTCGTGCAATGCACAATCTTGTTTACACTGAGATTTGATTTTTGCAACGTTATGTTCGCGCTGGTGAATGTGAATCCTGAATTATTGAAGGCAATAATGTCTGTCAGATTAGTAAATCGCACGGGAAGAACGCCGCTGTAATTAATCAACAAATTAAATGGGAGTGATTTGTTTCCCGCTGTAATGTTCAAACCGGTAATATTGAGTTGTTCCTGTCTTCCCGGATGTCTAAACAAGACATTATATCCTTCATTCAATGTCAAGACTCTATTCTCTCCTCCATCTGTTGTACTGAAATTTCTGTCAAAGATTTTGTAATTTCCTCTGCTGCTGAAGAACGTTATGTTTACATCGTCAAAGACAGCGTCGTCTCCCTGTGACTCGGAATTTAGTATTGTGAAATTTGCTCTGTTTGCATTGGTGTTTGTCACTTCTTTATCGGAATGCGACGCCGAAGCGAGAGGAGCTCCTGCTGAATTATTGACGACAAGGCACCAGTGGATATCTGTATCAACTTCTAAAACAGAGTAGCTTTGGAATAGTCCTGTACTGAGGCGGACAACATCTCCAGGATACGTATGATTGAAGAAGATACCTCCTGCGGTGTTACACTCTGTTCCTGGATCTTTGACTTCGACAATGAACTTATTTGGATCAAACGCAGTGCTGTTTTTCGTGACTGTGATATTCATCACCGCAACATCTCCTGGATTATAGACACTTCCTGTGCGCTGATTTTCCGCGTCAAGATCAATTTCTACTTTACTAAGATCAATAAGAGATTCATTATCAATCAGCGAATTATTGCTATCTGCAAGATAATTTGTCGTGTTGAGGTTGGTATAATTGACCGTAATATTGTAAACAGCTGTCGCGTAAATCGTGTGATCATACGTGAATGTACACTCTCCTGTCGTGTTGGTTTGATTCCATCCCAGGAAGATTGTATTGTTGAAATAATACGTACAGTTTGAATTGACTCCAACTCCTGTCGCGTATTTATTGTAGACCCTTGCCTGAATCGTCGTGAAGTTGCTGACTTTCTTCAGTGTGTCTTCTCCTGGCAAAGAATTCGTGTCTTTTCCTCGTATGATTTCCGCGTTCTGCGACGGACTGGTGAAATTGAGGACAGAGACATTGAAGATAGTAATAGTTGCGGTCGCATTATTATTATTTTCAAACGTTTCTGTATCGAAGGTGTTATTCGCGTCCGCGTTTATTCTGATCGCGTGTGTTCCATTCTCCGCTGTCCAATTGAGTTCTACTACTCGCGTTGTTCCATTTTCCAGATTAAACGATGTTGAGGTAATAAACGCGTTGTCCACTGTTAATGTGACATTTAATCCTGTCGCGTTGAGATTTCCCGTGACATTAAACGTCGCGTTGAATGAAACACGATCATTTTGCCTGATTGGATCTGGGCTGAAGGTGATGTTGGTGGTATTCGCGATGTCGATTCCCGCGCTTACTATTGTCGCGTTCATAGTGAAGTTTGTTTTTTCAGTTGCATTAATGTTGCCATTTGTATCATTCGCGATAAATGTAAGGTTATACACCCCTGCCTGCGCTGTCGCGTTGGGATAACTGTAATTGTAAATACTTCCTACCTTTTCCAGACGGAACTGTTCTTTTGTTGTATTATCCGGCCAGGTGATATTCCCGAGGACAACATCGACATTGAGGAATTCATCAGTCACTGTTGTACTCACATTAATCACTGTTCCATTTGTGAAAGAAGTTTCTGCCACTGGAACAAGCAAGCGCACGCTCGGAGCTGTTGAATCCACAGTGAAGTTTGTTTTTTCTGTGCTGTTTATATTTCCGACAGAGTCATTCGCGATAAAGGTCACATTGTAATGCCCCTGCGTAGAGGTGTTCCCAAAACTATAATTGTAGATGTTTCCTATTTTTACAAGAACAAGCTGTTCTTTTGTTGTATTGTCCGGATAGGTCACGTTTGCCCGCACGCTGTCAACGGCAATACCATCTGTTACAGTCGCGCTGATATTCGCGACAACACTTTGTTTTGTAAAATTATTCGCGACTGGACGAACATTCGTGACACTTGGCGCTGTTGTATCCTGCGAAATGGTCACCGCTGTGCTGACTTTCGTTGTTCCATCCATGCCCCCATCATTCGGCGTTATTGAAGCGTTCCATGTTTCACCTGCTTTCAACTGATCGCTCACGAGCGTGTTGGTAAGATTTCTGTACAACGCCTCTGCCTGCCCTGCTGTCAAGGAGACATTCCAAATTCTCACATCGTCAATAGTTCCATTAAATGGTCTGCCTGCTACCGCGAAACCTCCTATTGTTATGTTCACATTATTCAGGACAAGACCACTATGTCCTTTGCTGGCATCCAAGACTCCATCAACATAGAGACTCACGTTCGTTGTGTTGTATGAAACCACCACATGATACCAGGTGTTATTCTGGATAACGCTATTTCCCGGCATTTTGAGATTATTTACTCCGGCGATAAGTTTGCTCTCTGAACTGTTAAACCCTACAAAAAAACCTCCTGGCGTTGCCTGACCTTTCGCAATCATTACTTCCAACTGTGGTGTTACCGTAAGTCCGTATCCTTGCCTTCTAAACCAGAACTCAACAGAGAGTTCTGTAGTTATATCAAAAAAAGTTTCATTGTCCCAACTAATGACATCATTTTTTCCATCAAAATTATACGCGCCTTTCCCATCATAGCCCCCTGTCGCGTTCCGAAACGGGCCATCAACAGCGCCATTTGTCGCAGTGACTCCATAATCTTTTGTATCAGATATATTGCTGCCTCCTTCCATTGGAACATTCAGAATGGTGAGAATAGTGTTATTTCTGTACCATGTTATGATATTCTTGACAGACTCATTATCCACATCCGCCGTGGAAATATTGTAGACAGTGAGATTTTCCAATGTCGTATTCTGCCCCAACGTTGTGTTGAGAATAGGTGTGCCCTGTGTTGGCGCGGCGTTGACAAGAATGGTGAAGTTTGTTTTTGTGGTATCATTTATATTTCCAGAAGTGTCATTCGCGATGTACGTAATATTGTACGTTCCAAGCATGGTGGTATCTCCAAAGCTGAAATTGTACCGTGTCCCCACTTTTGTCAGATTTAGAAGACTGGAGAGCTGACCTGTTGACGTATTATCTGGATACGTTATATTGATCAGAACAACTTGTACTTCGTCATTATCTGTCACATTGACTGTCAGATTAATAATCGCGCGAGCAGGAGCAGTCCTGTCTGAAGGAGGTTGTAGATTTATTACTGTTGGCGCGATCGTATCATTTGTCTGCAAAAATTCTACTGTTCCTGCAGCGCCATCTGTTCCACTATTCCCTTCTCCACCATTCACATCACGACTAAATCCATTCGTTTGATCGTTTCTAAAATAGACAGCGATTCGTCCGCCACCGCCGCCGCCGCCATCAAATACCCCCGCTGCGCCATCTCCCCCATGCGCGGAAAGATTTCCTGTTCCATTCAAAATTCGTGTCCATAACCAGATACTTCCCCCTGAGCCGCCACCTGTTTGTCCTACGAATCCTTGCCTTCCACTCGCGTTTATTGTTCCGTTTATTTCAAGTCTATTGCTCGCGTTGATAAAAATCGCTCCACCGCCGTTTCCTCCCTCCTCTGTTTTTGATCCCGCGCCACCACTTCCTACATCATTTGGGGTCAGATTGCTCCCGTATGTCGAACCTCCTGCCTCTCCTCCTTGTCCTGCTCCTCCCGCGCCACCATATCCAGCGCCTCCTCCTGATGATCCTGTTGTCCCTGTCCCTGGTCCTGTTCCATTCCCATATCCACGGAACTTAGCGATTAATGATGATGTTCCATTGATAGTCATGTTGACCACAGTGAAGTTCATGTTCCCAAAGAAAATTGTTTTTGTCAACGTGAGATCATCATCAGTCACGTTAAACTTCAGCGTCCCATTTGATTCAATCGTTGAAAAGGAAATGGAATAATTCGTCCGCACTTCTGTTCTGTGAATAGACACATTCCCGCACTCATTAAAATTTTTACCCCTGTCACTCCAATTAAAATTATCCACGTCAACAACCTGCAACACGCGGAACGTCACATCATGCGACGCATTATAACAGGTCATGTTTGTTACTCTGCCTCCAGTATTGACAAAAGTCGTCGCGTTCAATTCAAATGTATTGTTGATACGCAAAAACGCGTGCTCAATAGTCACGTTGCTGTAATTATATGTCGCGAGCGTAAATTCAAAACCTTGAACGACATACAGGTTTCTATCATTTTTGTCTATAAAAAGAGCTGTGCCTGGATCGCCTATACCTACTGTTGTATCGGGAGACTCTTGTCCGGCGACTGATGAACTATTAAAAAAGACTTCGCTATTTGTCGTGTTATAATAAACAGCGATTCTTCCACCAGCGCCTGTCCCGCCTGCCTGTGCCGCGGCTGGAGTATTTCCGCCCCTCGCAAACAAGACGCCTGTTCCATAATAATTTGTTGTTTCGATCCAGAGAGAGCCTCCTGAGCCAGCACCGCCTGCATTGCTTCCTGTATATTTATTATCCTCGCCATCCACAGCAATTGTTCCGTTGTTCCACAATGTTCCTGAAATATTGAGATAAATAATTCCTCCTCCTGCTGTTCCTCTATTTGCTCCGTTAGAACCCGCTCCTCCCGGAGAACCAAACAACCGAGGAGCAAAAGAATCACCATAAGGTGTACCACCTACATTACTCGTTTCTGAGAGCGCTCCTATTCCCCCATACCCTCCGCCACCTCCTCCTTGGGTTGTACCCCCATTCGCTCCTTTTCCTTCAAATGTTCCATTTTTATTTCCCATGCCTGTCGCGTTCAGCGACGACAAACGGTCTATGCTCATATTCGTCAGATTGGTGATGTTCAAATTTCCAAACAAAAACGTTGATTGTAAAACAAGATCATCGCTTGTGACATTAAAGATCAATGTTTTGTTGGAGAGAATTGTTAATACGCTGACTGTATAATTTGTTCTTGTTTCCAAACGATGAATAGTGATATTTCCGCACTCGCTATAACTTCTTCCGCTATCTGTTATATTCACATTATCAAGACCTAAAACTCGAAGCGTTCGAATAGTGAAATCATGCGAGGTATTATAACAGGTTATGTTTGTGACACGACCACCTGTATTGACAAAATTCGTCGCGTTGAACTCAAATGATCTATTGATTCGCAGGAACGCGTGCTCGACAGTCACGTTGCTGTAATTGTAGGTTGGAAGCGTGAAATCGAAACCACCGACAATGTAGAGATTTTTATCATTTTTGTCCATAAAAATAGCTGTGCCAGGATGACCAGCCCCTGCAGTTGGATCCGCGGAATCCTGTGACTGCACATTTGTTGTATTAAAAAATACTTCGCTATTTGTCGTGTTATAATAGACCGCGATTCTTCCGCCACCGCCTGTTCCTGCTGCTTCCGCGGCACTTGGCGTTTGCCCGCCCATCGCGGATAATGATCCAGTCCCATAATAATTTGTGGTGTCAATCCAGATACTTCCGCCTGACCCTGCTCCGCCGCGATTTCCTGATGTCACTTTTTGATCTTCTCCATCCACGACAATTGTTCCATTATTCCACAATGTTCCTGAGATGTTCAGATAAATGATTCCTCCTCCCGCTGTCGCGAGAAACGCGCCATTGCTTCCCGCTCCACCTGGAGAACCAAACAACCCAGGCGCGAATGGATCGCCATATTGTGGACCGCCAAGAGCATTATCCTCACTTATTCCACCAATACCACCATACCCTCCACCACCTGCCGCTATATTTGAACCGCCATCTGCTCCTTTTCCTTCAAATGTTCCATTTTTATTTCCCATGCCTGTCGCGTTCAGCGACGACAAACGGTCTATGCTCATATTCGTCAGATTGGTGATGTTCAAATTTCCAAACAAAAACGTTGATCGCAGGACAAGGTCATCATTACTGACGTTGAATATCAATGTTTTATTGGAGAGAATTGTTAATACGCTGACTGTATAATTTGTTCTTGTTTCCAAACGATGAATCGTGATATTTCCGCACTCGCTATAACTTCTTCCGCTATCTGTTATATTCACATTATCAAGACCTAAAACTCGAAGCGTTCGAATAGTGAAATCATGCGAGGTATTATAACAGGTTATGTTTGTGACACGACCGCCTGTATTGACAAAATTTGTCGCGTTGAACTCAAATGTATTATTTGCTCGCAGCCACGCATGCTCAACAGTCACGTTACTGTAATTATATGTCGCGAGCGTGAAGTCGAAGCCGCCAACAATGTACAAATTCTTATCATCTTTATCAATGAACACTGCTGTTCCTTGATCACCCGTCGCTCCTGTTCCAGGGGAATCAAGACTTTCGACATTGGTGTTGTTGAAACTAAATCCTTCGCCACTTGATTTGTAGTACACCGCGATTCGTCCGCCGCCGCCAGAACCTCCATCATTTGTAGTATCTCTTCCCTGACCGCCTTTCGCCTGGATTGTTCCTGTCCCCAGCAAAGAATCTGTATCAAGATATAATGATCCTCCTGCGCCACCTCCTCCCTGGGATCCTGTTTTTGAGGGTTCGCCATTGATCGCGATCGTCCCATTCACCCAGGTAATGTTGGAGACGTTAATCAGAACAGCACCCCCGCCATCACCACCCTGTGCTCCACCGCCGCCGCTTCCCAACGTTCGCGGCTCAAGCGGGGATCCATACTGATTTCCCCCATTGAATCCAACCGTTCCTCCTCCGCCTCCTCTTCCGCCGTGCCCAGCGCCTCCTGGACCCGCGCCACTTACTGCTCCTCCTTCTCCTGACGCGTTCTCAAACCCTGTCCCTGATCCGTTGATTTCTCCGCCTGCCTGAATCGTGAGATTGCCGACAGTAATGTTGACTGTAAAATTACCCATGCTGCTGTTCACATACAATTTTCCTGTGGATGTAATGTTAATGTATTCGCATACAATGGTTTCAGTGGTGTTCACTGTCTGCGTGTTGGAAATATCCCACCAGCCGTTTGTGGTATCACCTGGACAATTGGCGAATACCGCGCCGACTGTTAAAGAGGAAAGAGAAAATACAGTCACGAGCGCGAAAAAGAATATCAGCATTTTCTCTGAAATTTTTTTATTCCACATTTTTTTCACCTCCCGCACTATTCTGCGCTGTTGTTTCTCTCTCTCGTATTTTTTGAGAAGTTTTTGATTCTATTTTCTTTTGTTTCAAAATATTGATTTCATCTTTCAGTTTTTTTATTTCTGTATCAAGAAATGTTTGGAGAAGTGTTTCATCTTCTTGTTTTTTTACTATGAAAGAACCTTTTCGAATCCACAAATAAGATCCAGCAATTTGAAAGCCATCAATCTTTTTTTTTACCTGAAGCGAAAGACAATGCTGCTGTACTGTATGCCAAGAAAGATTCAAAATGAGGGCAAGCTGTCTTGTAGAAATAAGATGATCCTCTTTCTTAATACGTTCCAAGAGCAACTCCTGGACACGCACCCCTTTGCGTGTAATATCACCCACCCCTTTTTGCATTTTTTTGATATTTCATCTTATTTAAACGTTTGCATAAAGGTTCGCAGTTTTTGAGTAAACTTGAGAGTGATGAATATGAAAATTCCCCTAAAAAGGGGTCGGTCCAATTTCTGTTTATTTTACTTCCTTAAAACCCCAATGCTCTACAGGAGCATTGGGTCCCCCTGACAGTTTGTGTTACTGATGCGTGTTTTACTGAACAAAGCTTCGCTAAGCCTGTGCGTGAATTGCCTTACTACATAAAACAATCACCCAGCAGTGCTTGAAAATCCCCATGTCTTTATTTTTATTTGATGTCAAAGAAAAAATTTATATCACTCGAAATGTATTGTGGCACCATTACTTTTTTATATTCTGTATAATATTTGACTTTTATGAACTACCAACAAGCAACCGCATGGCTTGAAACTCTGGAGAAAGAAAACACTCTTGAACGAGAATGGAATCTTGACACGACACGAGCGCTTCTCAAGAAATTGAAGCACCCTGAAAAAAAACTCGGAACAATTCTGCACGTCACTGGCACAAACGGCAAGGGATCTGTCTGCGCGATGCTCGCGAAGATTCTTCATGTTGCTGGATATACTGTCGGGCTTTATACTTCTCCACACATTTCTCGAATCACTGAACGCATCAGAATGAACAATCAGGAGATTTCAAAAAACGATTTTGCCTGCCTTGTTGATCGTGTTCGACCTTTTGTCACCACTGAAAGTTTTTTTGAAGTCATGACTGTTCTTGGGTTTCTTTATTTTGCAGATAATCATGTGGATTTTAGTGTTATTGAAGTAGGACTTGGTGGCAGACTGGACTCCACAAATGTTGTTCAAAGTACTCTTAGTGTGATTACCAACATTAGTTTGGAACATACACAGCGACTTGGGAAATCGGAACAGGAGATTGCGCGGGAAAAGGCAGGGATTATCAAAGAAAACAGCATTTGCGTGACTGCCGCGACAGGAGAAGCGCTCTCAGTGATTCAGGAAGTTTGCAAAGAGAAAAATACAGAACTTGTTTACGCAAAACCTACTGATGCATATGACCTTTCTCTCCAAGGAGAAATGCAGAAAGAAAACGCAGGGGTTGTTATCGCTGCGCTTGAAGCGCTCAAGAAGAAAGAGATAATGATTGCGAAAGTGCACATCGCAGAAGGACTGCGAACAACCACCTGGCACGGAAGACTGGAGTTTATTGAACAGAATGTGCTTGTGGATGTTGCGCACAATCCTGGCGGGATGAGCCAGCTTGCAAAAGAATTGCGAAAGTTGAAGGATGAAAGAGATTATAAACGAATTATTATTGTTGTTGGAATTCTCGCGGACAAAGAATGGAAACTGATGCTTGATCAAGTTGTTCCTGTCGCTGGAATTATTATTGCGACAAAACCAAACAGCCATCGCGCACTTGAACCCGCACAGATTCAACGATATCTTGAAAAGGAATATGGAATGGATGCTGAAGTCGTTGAAGCAGTTCCTGCTGCGCTGGAACGGGCAAAAAGGATTTCTGGAAAACAGGATTTGATCGTTGTGACTGGGAGTTTTTACACTGTTGGGGAGATTTACAGATGAGTCATTTCTTTTGTTTGTTTACTTAGTGTTTGAATCGCCACTCTTTTCTATAATCGCTCAACTGCTTTTGAATCTCTATGTCTTTATCTTTTATTAAATAACAAAAGGATGAATTGTGATACAGGACTCTACTAGTGCGTGTTTTGGGGATAAAAAATATTTTAGAAATTGTTCATCAACAAAATGACTATGAGAATTGGTATAAAAAATAAAAAAAAGAAAAATCAATAAAAGGTCTATCTTCTCGCCATTGCCGCTCGGGAGACGTCTCCGTCTTTGTCAATAAAGTACAGATATCCTGATTCTTTTTTGACTCCTGGCTTCGCAACAACTTCTTGTTTTGCTTTTCCTTTCTTGTTTTTGCCGCGAGACATTTTCGCGCGCGCGACGTTTCCTTTTTTATCTATAAAATAGAGATACCCCTTTTCTTTCTTAACTCCTACCTTTGCTACTTTTTTTGCTGCTATTTTAACCACCTCAGTCCTTATTGAAACACTTACATTTCAACATGTTTCTTTCTGAGAAGAAGAAGTATATAAAGTTTTCTGATTTTACCGTCGGAGAAAATGGTTCTTTGCTTCCTTTACCGCGGTTCTTGTTCCAAAAGAGCTTCTTATCCCTTTACTAAGGTGGTTAATTCTGCCAAACTGCTGATAAACGCCGCTTCCGCCTGCCTGCCTTCTGTCGTATTTAGGCCATGCACATTTCCCACTGTTCTTCCAGAAACACTGAGCAAATAAGTTGCAAGCAAGATTTCTCTGTGGTCTTCAAAAAACTGTTTTTCTGTTGAAACTTGCTTTAAGCGAGAGAAATAATTTTGATTGATATGCTTCACCACCTTTGCGCTCTTTTTGTACATGCCATGGCTATGCTGCTCTATATTTTGATTGAGCTGAATTTCTTTGTTATAAAGGAAAAAAAGATGAGGAATAAGATCCGCGAAAACCGCGTCATTGAGATTGAGAAGAATTTTTTCCTGACGTTTGAGCGCATCATATAACGCTGCGACGTTTTCATGCACTCGTCCTGCTCCGTGGACAATATCTTCTACATGCAGCTCCGCGTGCATGTCTTTGAAATGTTCTTTTAATTCTTTAAGTGTCTCTCGTATGTCGCCTGCCACTTGGATATGCATTTCTGTCGCAGGAATTTGTTTTTTTTGAAGAAGCGCTTTTAATTCATCTACTGCTGCTTTGTTTTTCGTGAATCCTGCGTTTCTATTTACGCGAATGGTGTTTATGATCTGCTGCTTCTGGACTTCATCTGTTCTTCTATTCCAACACACTTCTGCTGCCCACTGCGCATAGCCATTGAATCTTCCGATGAGTTCTTCGTCCATGAGGGTTTTATTGGAGTGGATGTTTATATAGTTTGCCGTGAGAGATAGCTTTAGTTTCTCCTAAGATTTTCCGTTGCTTTGTAAGATAAGCTTTTTCTTTCTTAATAATACCCCAAAGCACCACTGTGGTGCTTTGGGTCCCCCTGACATTTTTGTCTCTGCTAGTGCGTGTCTTCGCTTTAGTTGGCGATTATTTTTCTTAAAATTGTAATTAAAAAATTATAAAGAAAGAAGAAGAAGAAAAAACAAAAAACTATTGCACAATCTCATATGTCAATGTAACAGTCGCGCTGACTGTTAACTCTTGCGGAGAGATGGAGGTTTCATAGCTCTTTTCTTCCATAACCGCCATGTCGTATCCTGCTGACCTCGCATACCACGGATATGGATTGTAATAACTCGTTTCGCTGATGCTGACTAACTCTCCTAAATCAACGTCAATCGCATCCACAATATTCTCTGCTTTTGTTTTTGCTTTTTCCGCCGCAAGCGCAAGGACTTCTCCTTTGATTTCACTCTCTTTGCTTCTGCTGAGCGAGAATTGGACAGAATTTACTCCTGTTGCGCCAGCATCAACAGCTGTGTCAATGATAGAACCAACTCCTTCAACATCGCTTGTGGTTACTTTTAACGTATTCGTGAGTGTATACCCTGTGATGATGTACTCCATTGTATCTTTGTCCCATTTTCTTTCTTCATCAAGATAATAGGATGATGTTTCAACACTCTCTTTGTCTATTCCGCTTTCATACAACGCGTCAAGCACCGCATCACTTACTTTTGCATTCTCTTCTTTTGCTTCCTGCGCTGTATCTCCTCGAGATTCGATCTCAATGTAGACATACGCTTCATCAGGCATTGTTTCCTGCTCGACTGTTTCGCTCACTGTAATTGTTTCTCTCTGTTCTTGATCCGCAACAGTGATATCCGGAGCGCTCTTCAACGCATAGAGCATGCTCACGACAATAAAGCCAATCACCAACGCGATCATAATCATACTGTTTTTTTCTTCTTTCATGCTTCTCTCCTCCATGAATACTTGAATACATGTTTACCTGCTCTTTAGAATAGTATTCATATATAAATATGTATTTTAGAGTTTGAATGAGATGGAAGTTATCGTTCTTTCCCGATAATTTTACTGCAGAAGTTTACTTACCTGACAAACCTATAGTGGAGAACATAAACAACTGGGTAATATAATGTTCTCCATAATATAGTCAAGGACACTTGTTTGCTCAATTACTTGTGTCCTTGACTATAATCATTTATTGCCACACATAACTAATTCATGGTCAGTTGTTTTATCAGGGATAGAAAAATAATCACGGTTTCCATTACCATCATCAAGATATGCCTGGTACGCTTCTTGATATGCCCATATTGAGCCATCAGCTGTTGAAGAACGAAGTGAAAGATATGCTTTATTATTTCCTGTTAATGAATTCACAATAACCGCCCATTCTGACTGAGATAAGTCGTATGTGGCACCAAGCGCACAGTTATTGTCTGTTCCCGCTGTTGCATAATAGCCACTACTTACAGATCCTGTATCAAAGCAACCCACAGCTTCAGAAAAATCTTCCTCAAGATAGGTTACACCATCAATAATCAATTTTAAATTATCAAACGTTTGTGAACCATGACCAACACGAATATATTCAATAGCAGACATAGCCGCACTATCTATTTGATCTACCTCTGCAACCAATGATCCATCTTCATAAAGACAAAGTTGCGATGAACAACTGTAAGGGCATGAAGCCACAATGATTGTAATAACATTACTCTGTTTTGTCACACCAGTTTCTACTCCATCAGTCGGCGTTACTTCCGCATACCACGTTTCTCCCGCGGTTGTTTCATCAGATGCGATCGTCTCAAAAGGATTTGCTCCTGTAAGATATGAATCATACAACGCCTGCACTTGGCCGTCAGAAAGATCGTGATTGAAAACAATGACATCGTCCATTGTTCCTTTGAAATAACTCTTCCCACTTCTCTGGCTTCCCATTTCCAAATCATACGTACTGCTTGCTGATGTATCCGCTGTCGCTTTTGTTCCAATCAATGTTCCGTCAACATAGATGCGATATTCGCTTCCTTCTTCAAACACCGCGACAACATAATGCCATGTATTATCCGCATACCCGCTTCCTATTTCTCCTGAATTATCGCCCCAGCTATAAAGAATAAACCCACCATTTCTTCCCATAGTAACGCCGTACTCTTTTTGTTTGATCATCAACGGCTGCCACGCTTTTCGTTTTGTTTTCATCCAGAAACTCATCGCGACAACATCATCTGTCGCTGTGGTCATGCTTATGGAGGCATCTGTTGGAGTAGCAAGATAGGTATTTCCTGAAAAAGAATACGCGCCTGTTCCATCTCGTCCAGACGTTGTATATGTCGCATTGCCTGAAACAGTGTTCTCGTTTCCGCTATAATCGGTCGCTGTTCCATCGTCAAATGGAAGATGAATCCCCTGATACGGTGCTCCATCTTTATACCACGCGATGATATTATAGATGGTGTCTCCATCCGCATCTTCTGAATTTTGCGGGGAGACTGTCAAATCTTCGTCATCAAAATCTGTGCCTTCAGTGCTTGCTAAAACCGGATCGTCATGCGTCGGCGCTGCCGCGAATGCAACAGTAATACTTAATAAAAATACAAAGAATACACAACTTATTCTCATTTGAAGCTTCATGAGCACTGTATAGATTGACAGTTTATATGTTTTTTCCCTCTGCGCTCACTTCATTCGACGCTACACTTAACCAAAAACTGACTTTCAATAATTCACTAAAATCTCCACATCTTTGCCGAAGATATTCTTCAAATCTTCGAACATTGGTTCTTTTATGAAGACTTTGCCTGGGATTTCTACCTTGACTAAATGCTTCTCCAGCTCTTCCATCGTTGTTGCTTCTGGCGTGCCAAGACTTCCATTCGGATTGATCTTTGCTTTTGAAATTTCTTTCTCTTCATGATCAATGTCATGGATAATAAACGCAATATCATCAAGCAAGATGACTTCGCCATATCTATTCCCATGCTTCACACGAATCTTCGCGCGCTCTAATTCTCTGCCACGCTTTCTCTGGAGATGCTCAATCATGAATTTCACAAACTCACTGCTCGCTTTGCGCACATTATCCACATCTGTCTTTGTGATCTTCTTCGCGTCATAATCATGCTTCGCCTTCTCAATTTCTTTCAGCATACGAAGGAATTTTTGGGGGATAACCCCCCGCTCCACAACTTCATGCTCAAAGAGGTTCACAATATCTGCATCTTTAACCCGCTCAACTCCTTCCAAACGAAGGATGTCACGAATAATAGTTACCACAGATTCGTAAATCTGCGCAACAGAATCTTCATCACGCATTTTTTCAATCTGAGTAAACAAGCGTTCAACACGTTTGAGATATTTTTCCGCGTCATCAAGCAATTTGTCAATTTCTTTTCCAGTGAGCTCCTTCATTGTTCCGTGCTCAAGATCTTTTCGCACTTGAATATTGTGTTCTAAAATTTTGACATACTCTTCTTCGAAAATCTTTAATTTCTTGACAAAAATTTCTCGCATGAGCTGCGCTGTTTCTCTCGGCGCTGGCGGCGCAATACCATGCATCATCAATGCTGCTTGTGATGGTGTTAAAATCGCGTAATATGTATCTTCCATCCCAATTTCTTTGAGCTTGAAACGAACGCGCTTCAACATCTGATCTCCTGAATTCATGAAGAGATCAATTGCTTCCTGCGATGGCTTGATTTTTCCCATCTTCAAAAGCTGTTTCCACGGCATGAAAATTCCTCTGTCATAAAATGGAACACCGTCTCTGAGCAAGGTAAAGATCACTGGATTTGCTTCTTTCAAACTATCCCAGAAGTCTGTCAAGATGTAGACTTGGATGTTGAGCTTGTTCTTGATGCCGGTCATATCGCCAGCTTCAATACCCATACCAATGATGATTGCCCTGAGTTTGTCTTTGAGCTCCGCGCGTGTCATTTTTTTGACGTCTGTATCGTCGATAACAATGAAGACATCAATATCAGAGGTTGCAGTTGCCTGGCCTCGCACTAATGATCCGCTAAGAACATAGCTGACAATGTATTTTTCGAATTTCTTGATGACCATTGATTTGTGAATTTCCGCGATTTTTATTGCCGCAAGCATTCCTGTGTCATAGACAGGAGCAGCCATCGCAATCATTTGCACAAGATCAAACTTTCCATCATAGCAACTCTGCCATACTTCAGAATAAATAACAACATCAGGAACAAGGTTCTTATCCACTTCTTCCGCGATCTTGAGAATAATTGTCTGGAGTTTTTCTCTCAGTTCCTGCTTCGACATTTTCTGGCTGTCTGTATCATCGACGAGAACAATAACATTAATCTTTTCTGTATTTACTGGCTTCCCATCTTTTCCCCGCTCTGGTGGGAGAAGACCAACTGCCGCGATATATTTATCGAACTTTTCCACAACTTTTTTCTGGAACTTTTCGAGCTTTGCTTTAATTTCCGCAAGTCTCTCCTGCGCTTCTTTTGGAAGATCTGCTGGAACTTGCATTGCTGACATTGACTGCTCTGCTGGTGCTTGATGTACTGGTTGAATAGATTCTGGTTGCTTTGTTTTTTTAGACATGGAGTTTACCTCATTTTCATTATTTAGGAGTTACATATTTCTCTTTCTCTGTTCTGTTAACTCGTTCCCTAATATAAATATTTGTTGTTTTTCTCTGTGAGGTGTGGGACAAAAGAGTCATGGGCTTACAAACCAATAAAATTTGTGCTTTTTTGAAGAAATGTAAGGAGAGAGAAAGAACAAAGGACAAAAGAATTACGTCAACGCAGTCAACTCTTCGTCCTCATCAGAACCGCTTGACTCTTCAGATTCTTTCTTTGCTTCCGCAGCAGAACCTGACGCGATTGCTTCAACATCCATATTTGGTTCCTGATATGCTGAAGAACATTCTGAACCGCCAAGACAGACAAGCATGTCTTCATATTCGTAGGTTAATTTTGTTCCGAATCTTATTCTTCTAATCACTGGCTCTGCTTCATTCTGATCTTCATCAACCGCATGAATCGTGATATCATAATACGCGTCGTCATCGATGACAATGTTAGAACCATCTACGGTGAGATCAAATTCGAAAAATGATGGACGTTTGTCTTCGAAACCGATTGATCGATCTGTCGCAGTGAGACCGCAGTTATTATTATCTGTTGATGATTGGTCTTTGAGTTGTCCTGCCGCTTCATCCCATTTCCATTTTGCTAAACATTGATAGCCATTATAGCCAACAATTCCTACTGATAGTGTGAGGATTTCATTCTTGTCATCCCACGCTGTAAAACCAATTGGCACAGGTTTATTATTACTATTCACATATCCTGTGGATTGCTCGATGATGGTGACTGGTTCAATAAAGTGCAATACTGGTTTGATATTGTCTCCTGTCGGTTCTGCTTTGTTCATGGTGTAGGTGAGCTTTACTGCCTGATCTTTTGGTTTCTGATCATTGGAATAAATTTTTGTTTCTCCTTGCCCATTTTCATTTATGTCTGCAAGGACGTTGATCGTGGAGGATTTGGAGGAGGTGCCTGACGCGGTTGTTGATGCAGAAGAACTATATTTTGTTGTGACATACTCTTTTCCATCATCTGTTTCTGCATCAGTTGTTGTAATTTGGAATTCTTCTTTTTCTTCTGGATTATAATTGAGGATCTCATCGCTAAATTTAATATTCTCTATCCTTTCAACCTGATTTCTATCAATTGAAGAAAGAGTATCGTATTTTGTGATACATTTGTATGCTCCATCAGTACTTAACCTACTGTATTTTTCTTTTAATTCTGTACCCCATTTATCTCCACATCCTTCAATGGAGCTATCTTTCTTACAAACATTTTCCCAAGACGTTTGATCCGTAATAGCATACAATGTTCCTTTGATTCTTATTCCATACTGCTTCTCATATACGTCTCCACTTCCTGGCTCTGCAAATGTGCTGATTTCACACGTTACTGCTTCTTTCTCATCATTCGCAGTTACTGGATAAATCCGTAATTTCATTTTATCAAATATTTCTGGTAACATAAACCCAACTTCACCATCTCCTCGAAGAATAAGTTTGCCTGTCCAATCTTGTAGTGTTTTTCCTGACCCTGACGCACTTCCAGCACCTTCATCCAACCACAATAAATAATACTGCAACCCTCTGTAATCTCCTGTTTCTGTGCCGCCAATCGCAAAGTATTCAAATTCGTCTTCGCTATTCTCAACACGGAAAAAGAAGTCATCTGGATACGCGTTCGTGACTTTTACTAACGCAGCAACTTGATTGCCTGGATAGTATGTGGTGATTTTTGGCGATAATTGTGTTCCTTGCGAACCGCTGTATAATTGGACTGTACCGCCTTCTCCATTGGCAAGATCCATAAACTCCGCGCCAACAGAGCAGGTAATTCCTTCTATTGTTGAAAATCTGCAATCCAACACAGAAATATCTCCTTTCTTTGTGATGGGTTTGACAATTTTCAGTGTTTCTTCTTCTCCACCAACACTGTAATGAAGTTGGAGTACCATCTTATTGTACCAGCTCACACTATTTTCATCAATGTACATTATATTTTCATCAAAGAAGTCATCTTTTGTCATGTAGCCAGGAACTTTTCCTTTTTGCACAAGATCGATTTTGTCGCTTCCTGTCTGCGCGCAATATTCGTCGCCTTCATAATTTTCATCGCACTCGAGCCACGCGTCTATTTCTGTTTCTCCACCAGGAACAATACCCACATACAAATTATACGCGATACTCATTCTTCCTGTAAATGGATCATATCCATATGGTCGTGATGTTGCTTCTGCCGCAGCGATTGGCGCAACAGGAACTTCTTCGACAATCGCGTCTAACGCGTCTTCAAGCACTGACCAATCCGCAGTAAACGCCGCAAGACATGCTTTATTGATAATGTCATCTGTCGAAAGACCAAGCTGATTACTCACAATATTTCCATATCTATTACTTAATCCAGAAGAAATATCTTTTGAGTTTTGCTGGAAGTTCGCAAGACGATCTTCGCTGAACAATCCTGCCGCGACGCCTGTTCCCTGACTGAGACTATTGAAAATATGCTTGAAGATTTGCGTGAGAATGTCGCACACAAAATAACTCATCAATCGTTCACAATAGCCTGCTGTTGTTTCTCCAATGAGCGCCTGCTGCAAACATTTTTTCGCGCCATACATAATTTTTAATAGGTTTTCTAAATGTCCTTTCGCTCCTGTGATACAACCACACTGAAGGCTGCCAAACAAATCTTCCGCAGGATTCATGTTAGATCCTTTTCCAACCAAACATTTGACATCATCGAATTGCGGGCATTCTTCGTTGTAGCAGCCGGGAATATTTTTCGCAGATGGCGCTTCTAATTGATCCACTGTCTTAGGAGAACACCAAACATTCTGTCCTTTCTTAGACGTCGAACCACCTATGGAGAAACCTGGCGTGTCTTCTTTTTCAAGTCCAGTAAACACGATCAATGAATTTGTTCCCTGCGGATCCGCGCATCCTTCTACGCCATACACGTCTTCCGCAGTTTTGCCACCACTTACTTTATCATCAAGCGCATAATATTTGATAGTAATCTCTTCTCCATCCTGATCAAAAGTAAACGTGTTTGGTTTTGTTGCTGAGAAATCATAGCCTCCACCAACTTTATTTTCTGCATCTGTAATTGTTTGAGGATTTGCTTTTTTTGTATCTCCATAAAATTTTTCAAATGTCGCATCTGGATTTTGTGTTGCTTTATACTCATCATATTCATCATCAAGCTCTGCTCTGATGTTATTATTTCTTACAACAGCATTATTATACCCTGCTTTACAACTCTCATCATCTTGCGCACACTCTTTAGTTTGACCCGTATCTGGATCCTTGTATTTATACAATCCTTCACTCTTTATTTTGCTATCATCACAATTCGGCGGAATCGCTGGACACAAGATTCTATCACACACCGAATACACTGTTTTCAAATTGACGTTACATTGTTCTCCAGATACGTCTTCTACATAATTGCCTCCATCAAATCCTCGCAGATAATTCCACGCAATCGTCGCGCCACACGCAACTGTTGTCCACCGCGCTGTAATCTCCAAATATTTGACTGCGGATTCGGTGACATTAATTGTTTGATCAAGCAACTCGATTGTCTGATTAATCATCGTTGGACTCAACCATTTTGTAAATGATTCTGGCTTTTGAATATCATAACTCACCGCAGGATACATGTGACAATTCGCGAGATCTCCATTGCCATCTGTGTAACTCATAAACACATCAAGATACACCCCAATCTGTTCTGGCAACTCATCAACATTGTCTTTGTATCTGTTGATGGTCACTGGCGCGTAAATGTAGACTTTTCCTGTGTCTTTGTCATACGCTGTTGTTTTGACTGTCTGCGAACTGATGCTGATATATTCATTACTGTTTTCTAATCCACCATAACTCTGCGAGTAATACATTGATTCTGCTGTTCCTATATCAACACTTGATTGCGCGATCAATTTTCCACCAGACTCATCTTCTTTGACTGTGATTTTTCCAACTTCAGGAACTCCACCACCAATGTATCTTAATTCGAATAATGAACTTCCTGTGATATCTCCCGCAGTAAGATCCTGCGTGTAAATGTTAATTGGGAATGATGTTGTTTCCGCGAGTGCCCAGTCAATACAACTTGGTTGATATTTCACTTGCTTTGTCGTGTCATATTTGTTGCCCGCTTGATCGGTGACGTTAAAAATTAATGTGTTTTTCCCGAGCAGCTGCTGATCCGCTTCTCCTGGAAACAAGGAAACAATGACGGAGAAGTTTCCATCAGTGTCCGCGACTGTTGATGTTGGAACACCAATAGTCATCGATAAAAGATCCACCATCAAACTTGTTGGATCGAGAAGCGCTTCTAATGATTGATACGGACCGGGCCCATACACATTCGCAAGATAGTCACATTCACCGTACTTTGTTTGGAATTCAGGGGTTTCACAGCCAGAGAATTCGCCATAATTCGTGACGGTGATCGCCGCGCCTGGTTCTGTATTTCCATCAATTCGGAATAATTTGTAATGCGTTTGCTCCGCAAAGCTCGTGTAGAAATCTAATTTTGGATCTTGTCGATCGACATATATTATTTTTTCATATCTCACTGTATTTGCCGCATAATCTTGCGCTTCTATTGCAAACGTATGGTTTGTTGTCGATGTTCCCACATCCACCTGATAACTGAAAAATCCTGTTTCATCACTGACATAAATTGATCCTTTACTTTTTTCATCAATGAGGAATGTGACTGTCGCGTTTTGTTCTGTATATCCTGAAACATTGACTTTGTTTGTGTTGATATAGGTTGGAATATCGTTGAGGGTGAGTAAAGGTGAACCAAGATCTGTATCGATTGTGTAGGTTTTTACCGCTTTGTTATTATTTTCATCCCAAGAATCAATCTCGACAATGTTTCTTCCTTTCACGCCCTCCACATAACTGTACGCGTTTAAGGTGACATTTGCTTCAAACTGCGTGCCTGTCGCAGTCATCATTACTTGCGCATATGGATTACTTTCTTTGTTCACAAAAATGTATATTTTTCCATTCTCTGCTGTTGCTCCCTTTAGCGTGAGCGTTGCGCTGCTTACTAATGATGGAACATCTTCGAGATCAAGGAAATCATACAAACTTTCTGATGTGGTGAAATTGTAGATATCGCTTTCTGTGCTGTCTACGACAACCTTATAGTAATATGTCATGCCGCTGAGAAGATCACTGAGTTGTTCGCTGTGCTGCACTTGTTCTGTATCTTCTCTTTTTGACTCTGAGAAAGAATCATCTGTGCTGTATTCGATAGAACCGCGTGTTTCATAATTTGTTGTCCAGCTAATTTCCACAGTACTTCGTGTTGGATCACTGGATTCGACATTCATGATTTCAATCGCTGTTTCATCGCCCAATGTTTTGAAATAATATATTTCTGCTCCTGTTGATGACGCTGCAATGATTTCATAATAATACGTTGTGTCTTCCTGCAAATCTTTCAATGTGAACTCATGCGTTGTCGTGAGATCGCTATCTTTCTGCGAGAGATTTAATACTGTTTTAGTTGTGCCATACTTTATTGTCGCATTTGTTTCTCTGTCTGTCTGCCACGAAACAACTGCTGTTGTTTTGGTGATTTCATTTGCCTGCACAAATGTCATATTCACTGGCTGCTCTTTTGTTGTCACAGAAATTTCTTCTGACGCCGCGCTTTCTCGTCCATATTTATCCACCGCGGTGACTTTGAATGTGTAAGTTGTTTTGTAACTTAATGCGCTTGTTTCATACTCTTCTCCTGGCGCAACCGCGGAAAGCGCTCCATTGCGATAGACATTGTAATATTGCGCGCCATCTGGTTCAGTCCACGATAAAGTGACGTAATTTATGTCTACATCCGCTTCCAAATCTTCTGGCGCTTTTGGCAATGTCGTGAAATTCATGTACGTTGACGTATAGGTTCCCGCGCTGTCTGTTGCCTGAATATTGTAATAATAATACTGATTATCTTCAATGTTTGTGATTGACGCTTCATGCGCTGTTGCCTGCCCTGCTGTTGACGCGACACTCTGCATTCCAGATGTTGTTTTTCCATAATTAATAATGCCTGTTGACGCAGTGTCTGTTGTCCAACCAATTGTCGCGGTTGTGTCTGTTACTTCGACAACAATCGAGCTTGGATTCACCGACACCGCAAAGGCAACAGGGAGTGTTGTGAAGAGGAGTGAGAGAACTAGCGCGACGAAGAATTTACTGAATTTTCTGCTTCTTGATTTTGTTTTCATTTTTGACCTTTTATTCGCCACTTGACTAGTTTAATTCGCCTCGCTGCTTGATCACAATTCATCTCTTTTTTATTTTTTAATAAATGTATAAATTGTGTTGTAGGTCTTTGCTGGTGCGTGTTGTATATTTCTGATGCGTGTTTTTTTCTTTACTTAACGATTGTTTTTTTACTTGTCTTCTCATTTACGACAATATCGGCGCATACTCTTGTGACGCGCTCTCTGCCCACTGGATTGCCTCTAAATAATTTTCATCTGTTGGCACAAGGACATCCTTGACAGGAACATAGAGTTGAACACGCATTGATCCACTCACCGCATTCGCTGTTGGTGTCCAATTATACACATAACTTCCTATAAACCTATCGTCTTTCATCAACTTAATATCCACTGCATAGGTAATATCATCTCCGACAAGGAGCTCGAAATTATCAAAACCTACTTCCTGCTCTGGTGTTTCTTCATCAGCACTTGCTTCTCGCACCATCACGCGCTCAAATTCATTTGCTTCATTTTTCAAAGTAATGACCGCAAGCTCGCCTTCTTCCATCGCACGCTCTGTAATCACGTTGTTATGATTCTGGATGACAGTGATTGCGTAATCTAATGGTTGCACGCGATACATTGGAAGCAAAATTGTTCCTCCGTCTGTGTCTTGTGATACTGTCTGGAACATTTTTGTCGTGTGATACCCCTCTTTCTCCGCAATGATCTGTCCATTCGCGCACGTTGGGAATGGTGACGATAAAAGAGGATAGCCCACAAGACTTTCTCCACTGCCATACATTGTCGCGCCGACATCGCAAAGGAATTGGACACACTGGTAACTTATTGAGACATTGTTCAGGATTTCATCAAAACCGTAGACACTATCCATCGCGACAATGTCTAATGTGTACAGCCAATTATCCACTGTTGTTTCTTCTGTGCTGATTGTTCCATCCTCGCTTTGGAGATACGCTGTCGCGGTTGTTGTATTACTACAGTATGCTTTGCTTCGCACAGCGTCAATTTCACTCGGCCACGGCTGCATTGTTCGCTCTCTGTCTGGCTCATTTCTTCGCATGATCACTGGTGTCGCAAAAAAGAATGGATACTCGCTGCTCTCTTCGTCAGTAATTTCGAACAAGATTGGAAATTCTGTCGTGTATTTGTGATGATACACATGAATACATGGAATCGCAATTGTCGGACCTACCATTTTTATGTCTGTTACAATGCCATTGATGTTTGGCTGGACATCCAAAGACATATCCCAACTTGGATTATATGTTGTTTCGACTTTCAAAGTATCGACATCTCCTGCGCCCACATCTACTTTGTAAATATTGTCATAGTATAAATCTCCTGTTTCTTCATAGCTTGTTCCTTCAAACATGATGAATTGTATATTTGTCGTGACTGCTTGCTGGATGTAGGATTTCATATCATTTATTTTCCAACGCTTCGGCGCGCAGGTAAAATCAAGCCCTTCATACGGTAACCAATCTGACGCCGCAATAATTTCATCTGTGTAAAATTCCAAAAATCCTTCTTCATTTTCTGTTTTCATAATTTGATACGCCAAAAAGAGTTTATTGCCAATACTGTTTTCTACTTCGACTTTGATTGTTGGGAGAGTAGTTGTGGTTGCGCCATCACCCACTTGTGTCGCGAGATCTATGTCTATCATGACAGTGTTTTGTTGCACTTCTATTTTCGCTGTTGTGTTTTGTTCTGGAATTTTCGCAAAATCAAATTCGTCATCAAACGCCGCGAAATTGTTGAGACAATTGTTTATGTTTTGTTCAAGATATGTCGAGAGATCCGCTTCCAGTTTTGCGAGCGTCACAGAACGATCTTGTCCCGCAAGATACCAATATGGCACTGGAAATCCCGCGTTGAGATACGCTTCCTTTTCTTCATATTGCGGATAGACATATCCACCATTCATCCCTGCTTGAAAAATACCTTGTAAGAGGACATCTTCTGTGCATTGCTCCGCGTATTTCGCGACAGGAACAAATTGTTCTGGAAGATTTTTGTACTTGAAAATTTCTGATGTGAAATAGGTAAATATCCCTACACTTACTAAGATAAAGAGTCCCAATATGATGAACACCGTCACTTGCGCTTTTTTTTGCATTTTTTTGTGTTTCACGTTGATTTTTTTCATTTTCTTATTCTTAAGGTTATTGTTTTTCCTGCGCTTTTTTGATGACTGCCCAAATATACTGTTTTGTCCACGTGAAGTATGCCGCAAAACAGAGGACGTACCAGACAAAATAGAGCGCGCTTGGAAGGATTAACAACAGGGTGACTACCCACATCATCGCGACTGTTCCCGCAAGCATGATGAGATGCGGGATGATGAATTTGTAGCATTGTTTGATTCCTACTTCCCAAAATAATCTCCACGTTTCTGTGTACTTCTCTGTCATGGTAAATAATGGATGCGCGAGATTCATGGTGTATATGAACAGAAGCGGCGCGACAAAGAAAAACATGATGTTAAACGTGTCGAGGACAAACGCGTAATAACTTCCCACAAGGAAAAGAACAATTCCTACAATAATAGTGAGATTCAGGAGCGCGAATTGTCCCAGCTGCGTGAGGAGTTTTTTGTGCTCTTGATGTTTTTTTTGAATTTTTAACCAAATGAAATGTTTGAAGATCACATAATTTGCGAATAAGAGAAGACCAATGACAATAGTGTATACTTTGAATTCTGTCCATTGATCAAGCATAGATCCTGCCTGCGTGACAAAATCATTAGTGGACGCAAAGATTTCATCGCGTAAAAGCGATGCCGCGTCGAGAAGTTGAAGCGCCTGCGGAAGGACTTTGTACACATAAAACGATCCGACGAATAACAAGATGGAATAATAGATAAAGTCTAACAAGATGATGTGTATGATAGATTTGTCTAGCGCTTTCCAACTTTGTATAATCGCAAAGCTCTTGCTTTCTTTTTCCCCCACCAGTATCCCCTCTTTTTTTACTTTAATTTATGATCAGTAAAATTTATATACTTTACATGTTTTATTTACGTTTATGGATAAAAAATTATTGTTTGCCCTTACTAAAAAAGAACAAAAACTCATACATGAAATTGAAAAAGCGAAAAGAGACCCCGAGTTTGTCAAAGCACTGAAAGCGTTCATTAGATACCACTCTTCTTAAGGATTTTTTCTCTAAACACATTATAAAGCAGATAATCCGGATTTCTAAATCCCATTTTGTGATTTACCATTTCATACGCATGCAATGCGCCATCACTAAACATTGTTCGCCGATCATCAGAAACAACCAAATCTAATTGATGCAGTGTTGCACAGGAGACCATAAGAAAATCATTATGCAACTCCAAAGCACTAAAATTTCCCCCTCCTTTTCGGTACTCTTGATAATATAACTTCGCTAAATTTTCCATGAGAGAATTTATTTTTAACACATGATTTTCTTTAGTGATTAAAGAGCTATAAAGAGATAGTCCAAACAGACGTACCTTTTTTTCTTTCGTCTTATTTAACAAAGATTTAGGTGTCGCACGAAGTTCTTTTCTGATGAGCTCATTTCCATAAATGATAAATTCATTATTTTTTCTTCTTTCTAATAATAGCGCAAACAAAAGAGTATCATCTACTAATTTCCCATACACACTTGTATCCAGCAATATTCTTTTTTCCATTGTATTACCCTGTGATCGCACAATCATAATCATTTCCTGCAACAGGTGTTTCAAACCCAGCGCCATGCACTAAGCTGACACAGGTTGGTGTACTTCCATCTGCAAAGACAACACACGCTTGATCGTAGAGACAGATTTCTTGCTCGCACTCGAAAATCATATCCTGCGCTCCTGCTCCTGCATAATGGAACGCGAAGTATCCGCCCGCAAGTAATGAGCCGTAATCGTAAAATGTATCGACTGATGTTTCTCCTGTACAACTATTGTAGAGATAGGTTTGCCACTCCACTGATTGATTTGCTAATAATTTTACTGTGTAGGCATAGCGGAACATGTCTTCTGTAATTTCTTCTTTTTCTCCTTCTATAATCACTGTTCTGCTGTTCGCGATTAATTGTGACTGAAGCTGATCCACTGACGCGTTCATTGTCACTCGTGTCCAGCCGTCTTGTTTGTAGTATTCCAACCCAAAGATGTACGCGCAAATTCCCGCTGGCACTCCTCTACTCCAGCCTCCAAGCTTTTCATCGAGCCATCCATTGAGCCAGCCTGCGATAAGTCCTTGCACTTTTGCTTCTTGTTCCGCGTACATACGATTCATGAACGCTGTTTGGCGTGCGGTTGCGGAGATTTGCGTATCGCCAGATTTTAATTGACAAGCAGAATTATCAGGCTTCTTACATATTTCCATTTGTTTTTGAATACCTTCTTGTATATCTTCATCTGCTTTTTTTGCATCAGTGATCGCATCTGAGAAATCAGATGTATCTCCAGAATATTTTACTTTTGCAGTACAAATACCATGTTCATCTATGGTAGTACATTGATAATATGTTGGTTTACCAAGAGGTGTTCCTTTTTCTTTTAGGATGTTAATTGTGGTAGTAGTCCCGTCTTGCTTACTTACAGTTACAGAAGTTCCAGTATTTCCGTCTTTATCATGGAAGATATACGTTCCTTCACTTGTTTTTCCTGAGTAATAACCTGAAGCGACATCGTAGGTGACTCCTTTTGTACTCTCACTCAGATCTAAGTATGCGTTGATTGCGGTTTCTTCGCCGTAGAGGTCTTCTCCTGTCACTCCACCGCCAATTTCTGTTGCTGTTTTTTGATATGCTTCCATTTTTTTCGCAGTTGATCTTCTTTCTTCTTCATTGCTAAGTACTGCACTAAACACAGGAAGAACTTTATCGTCTGTACCTAAAAAAGCAGACTCGATTGATCCAGTCTTTACTAATTTCTCCCCTTCATATTTCCAGATTACGCCCGCTTCATCTGTGTAAAATTTCGTACCCCCACTTGTTTTCTCTGCATAATACTCTCCACCAATCTCCACTATTTTATATTCGTAAGTATAGCCACCAATCTTTACAGTGAGTGTGTTTGTGTCTTCAGCATAGTCAAAAGTTTCTACTTTACCTGCTTTGCTTACAGTCTGTGCGTCTGCTGTTGTTGCAGCTTTTACATTAAATGGACTAGCTGTTTCATCAGCAATCTTCGTTCTTATGTATGCTGCATCTTCCCCTATAGTGTAGGTGGAGATTACAGAAAAATCAGTTTCAAGGTTAATAACAGTCTTCTTTGCACTCCTAGGTACATGCTCATTCATATACGTTACAGCATCTCCATATGAACTAAAGGCTTTACCTAACTCTGTATCTGTTTCTGAATTTTTTACATAATAATTTCCATTATGATAATAGAGGTAATCTTCGTAAATAACATTATCCGTACCGTCATAATAAAGATAAGAGACTTGATTTCCTTCTTCAAACGTCGTCATCCCTGTCACATTATTATTTCCTGATCTCGTCAACAACATCGCTGTCGCTACTATCAAAAACATAATCACAAACAAACTTCCGTAATATTTTTTTTGGTGGGATTTCATTCCAATTTCCTGTGTGTTTTTCCTTCTCTTTTTTGTATTTTTTATTTACTAATAATTATATAAATATACTATGTGGATGTTGCTGGTGCGTGTACCTTGCACTGCTTGGCGATTTGTTGCTTTTTTATAGTAAGATTTAAATATAATACTTGCGTTATGAGTGGTATGAAACAAGAAAAATCGTTGGCAGAGGATAAAAAAGTACAAAAGCTGCTCAGAGATATTGAAAACGCTAAGAAAGATCCTGAATTCGTTAAAGCTTTGAAGCGTTTTATTAAATTGAGTGCTCATCGTAGTTGATTTCCTCCCACATACTTTTTAAAATTTTCATAAGTGTAAAATTCAGGAGTTCTTAATTGATATTGAGTGTTTACTTGAGAAAATGCTGCCTTCGCTTTATCTGATACCATAGTTCTCTTATCATTAGAAACAATAAGATCTAATTTATGAAATGACGCAAGAGCAACAAGCGTAAAGTCAACAAGCAACTCATCAAAGGAGAAGCTTCCTTTTTTTTGTTTATATGCTTCAAAATATTTATGCGCAATGAGAAGAATAAGATCTGTGTTTTGGAGTGTGTGGTTCTCTTTTCTAATAAAAGCATCGTAAACAGAAAGCGCAAATGTTCTTTTACTTTTTCCCTGAAATTTTGCCTTTTTAGAAATGTCACGCAACTCCTGCCTAATAATAGTAGAACCATATACCACAAAGAAAGAAGGGACTAATATCAGTAATCGAGACAAAAATTCCTTATCTTCCATTAATCTTCCATACACATTTGTATCGAGCAGTATTCGTTTCATAGAGGAATCACCGCCATCCCCACCAAATCCTTATTTTCATAATTCGTCAACAACATCGCTGTCGCTACTATCAAAAACATATCTCTGAGGCGATTTATTATTGAATGGGTATATCGCCTCAGAGGGATAGTAAACGCACTACTCCTATCACAATTATTTAGTGCGTTTACTATAATCACAAACAAACTTCCGTAATATTTTCTTTGGTGGGATTTCATTCCAATTTCCTGTGTGTTTTTCCTTCTCTTTTTTGTATTTTTTATTTACTAATAATTATATAAATATACTATGTGGATGTTGCTGGTGCGTGTATCTTGCACTGCTTGGCGATTTGTTGCTTTTTTATAGTAAAATTTAAATATAATGGTTGCGTTATTGTTATTATGGAAAAGAAAACAAAGTATAAATGGAAAACAGTAAAAGCGTTTATTAAAGAGGTCGAGGAAGCTAAAAAAGATCCCGAGTTTATGAAAGCATTGCGCGCATTCATTAAATACCACCCTTCTTAAGTAATTTATCTCTAAATGTAATATAGTGCATATAATTTGGATTTTGAAAACCTTGTTTTTGATTAACCCATTTGTACGCAGCAAGAGCAGCTGTGCTGAGCATCGTCCGCTTATCATCTGAGATAACAATATCTAAATTATGCAATGTTGCACATGCAACTATCAGGAAATCATTTTTGATCTCTGCTTCTCCAACTCCACCACCTCTTATCTTATATCCATTCATGTATAATTGCGCCAAACATTCAATAAAATTATTCACTCTCAAAGTATGATTCGCTTTTGTTATAAGGTTATCATAGACATATAATGTATACAACCTAATCTTCTGACCTTTTTTATCTGTCGCTTTCTTTGATATCGCGCGAAGTTCTTTTCTAATAACATCAGTACCATAAACAACAAGATTATTACACGTTTTTTGATCTAGTAATAAAGGAAAAATGAATGTATCTTCAACTAGTTTCCCATACACATTTGTATCAAGCAGTATTCTTTTTTCCATTTTCTACCCATAACTCGGTGTTGTTCCTAACTGATCGCCAATATTTGTTTCCACATCTGTTTCTAACGCGTCCTGCTGTTCTTCAGCAGTTTCATTGCCTGTCAAATTCCAATTCATGTTAAACAAGCCTTGTACAGTATTTACTGTATCGACCACTGTGGTGACTATTGTCGTTAATGCCATAATGCCCCGCCATGTACTACACAATGGGATTGGATTTGCTTCGCTATCTTCTCCTGTCGGACAATTGAACACTGTTTCTTTGATGAAGTCAAAGACTTGTCCCACTGCATTCGCAACAACAAGATTCTTCAATCCGTAAAACCAATGCCAGAAGAACGCATTCACGACATTCTGACAAATCTGCGCGCTGAGGAACTGCTCACACTGCATGACATCTTCTCCTTTCGCGACCGCGACATTCAAGCACGTATTGTAGGCAATCAAAATTTGATAATACACATTCAACTGCGCGTATAATCCTGGCACACAAGGAGGATTGCAAACTAACGCAATCACTAAGTTTTCTCGTGGATTGAAGGGGAAGGTGAATTTTTGTCCGAGCAAGTTTGGAACCCATTCTCCACCAACATAGCCACCTATTGTTTCTGTTTCTCCTCTCTGTCCTTTCAACAGTAATTCGTTCCAGTTTTCTGAACAACTTTCGCAGAGGACAGTGTCGCAAAGGTATCCTAAACTAAGCATCTTGTATTTGTTCGAGAATGGAGCACCGCCGCTTCTATATTGGTTTTCCATTACCCCTGTATCTCCTACTTCTGTCTGCGTGATTGTTTCTCCTTTTGCAGAAGCAACTTCATCCTTTGAATAATATCCGTACCATACATTGTTTAGTGTATTCGTGACTTTCACACCACCTGCAACAACACCTGTCGCTTCTCCGACTGCCAATGTGTTTATTGCTTTCAAAATAGTCACTAAATTATTCGCAATGACGCGAACTCCATTAATCGGACTGCAAATCTTTGTTCCCCATTCTGTCCATTTTCCGAGGAAGTTGGTGATTTTTCCCAATGTTTCAATAAATTTCGCCATTGTCTGAATTTTATCCACAGACGCAAGACTTGGCTCTGTATACAAACCACCCATCAACGGAACAGAGGTTGTAATATTTACTTCTTCATCTGGTGAATAAATATCCGCGTACATCGATCGCGCCTGCGTGACTGTCGCAGTACAAGTAATTTCGATTGTACTTCCTTCACTCACGGTCATATTTACTTTTCCATAAAAGAACGACGGAATGTTGACGAGCGCATATTTCGCGCTTTTATCTGCTGTGTCATAATAATATTGTCCGACAATCGCCGCGTCATACATACTGACCGCAGCTGTCTGATTTTCCGCAAGGAACACTCCTGCCTGACAGGATTGGATTTGGTACGCATGGATGTAGGGAACAGTTCCTGACGCTGATTCTAACTCTGTGTCTAATCGAATAATCGTGCCACTGCTCGTGAAATACAAAAAGTTTGGATTCAAATACGGAAGATCATCAACGTCTGCTTCCGCGTCCCAATAATCTACTTCGCCTTCAACAATGCTGACAACATGACTTTCCGCGACGACATCGTCATCATCGCTGTCTTTTGTGTTGCCCGCGTTATCTGTCGCAATCATCGTGAGCTCAACATCTTCTCCAGTATCAAGCGCTCCTGTATATTCCCAATAACATTCCCAAATATTATCATTGACTTCTGTACAATAGGACGCTTCTTCATTTTCATTGCTGTCTTCAAAGGCGCTATAATCCGCAAGAACATTGCTTTCTTCTAATCCGCTGACATCCTCTTCAAGATACGCGAGGATATAAACGACATCGCCTTCTGTAATGACATCCGCTTCTCTGCCGAGCGCGCCCATGGTGACGTTCAGAAAGATTGGCGCTTCTTCATCGTAGACAAATGATACTTCTTCCACTGTTGTAGCGTCGAAATCATTGCCCGCGTCATCTGTCACCACATCTGGCACAATATCAATATTTTCTCCGTGCGACACTGAACTTGGAATCGCAAAGCTTTCCCAGTAGCAATACCAGCTTGTGCCAGATTGAGAACATGAATCTGCCTGCTTGCTTCCTAACTGCAATTCACTCAGATCAAGATATACATTGAGATCATCAAACCCGCTTCCGTCTTCTTGAATTTCTAACGTGAGTGTATTATTCTTTGCATTGAAATAATCATCAAACGCAGAAGTGAGGCTTACCACAATCGGCGCTGTGCTGTCTTCAATAAATCCCACTGTTTTTGTGAGGACATTGCTATTTCCCGCATTGTCTTCTGCATAAATTTTTACTGTCGCACTTGTTTCTGCTGTGTCTACATATATATCCCATGAGCAAATGAACAAACCATCTTCATACTCATCACACGCCGCTTCCATTTCATTATAATCTTCTTCAATTTCATCGTTGAGATTGGAGAGATTCGCATAGACTGTGCTTGTGTCTAATCCAGCGCCTGTTTCTGTGATGTTGACAGAAACTGTCGCGTGAATTGCTGTATCGCTGATGTGCTCGATAGGGTTTTGGTTATCATCTTTTATGACAAAGGATGATGTGGAAATTGAAGGACCTTGGCTGTCAACAGTAATACTACTGCAACGTTTGTTCGTGTTTTGCACATTATCGTAGATGTAAAGACAGATTTGTTGCGCACCTTCACTCGCCCCAAGATCAGTGACTGATGTTTCGAAAACAGTTTCATAATCACAATCTCCTGCTTCACCATTTATTGAAATGTTTTGCTTGATTGTGTTGTTCATCCATATTTCCAAGCGATCAAAACCGCTGCACACATCACTGCCACATGATGTACATGTTTCATCTTCCAATTCAACAGAAATGTTTACCGCGTCGGTAAAATAATTTGGATACCTTGCGCTTACGAATGTTGGATTTTCTCCATCAATGTACACTGTTGTTTCTTCTTCCGCAGCAATACTGCTGTCGTCATCTATTACTGATATGGTGAGGGTTTTTTCTGCCGCTGTTCTATCCGCTGTACTTGTCGTGTATGCGCAGATGTAGTCATCGCCATCTTGTTCGCAGCTGTCAAACGCTTCTTTTTTACCGAACACATTAACATAAATATTGTCTTCTGAGAAGTTTGCGAATGTGTCGGTTTCAGTATCAGGTGTCACTTCTACTTCTACTGCAAGGTAATCATCGTACGTGCTGAGGTAGCCGGCGACCTCATCTTTTCCCGCGTAGGAGTTTATGGTCATTGTTGTTGACGCAAACGCAACAGGGAGAGAAGTAAATAGGAAGATCATGAAGAGCGCTATTAATTGTTTGATTCTTTTTTGTTTCATTGTTTTCGCTTCGTTTTTTTCTCGTTAAAATTGTTTGCGTGATTATTTTATATTTACACTAACTCCATAAAACCCCATTGCACTCAAGTGCAATGGGTCCCCCTGACAGTACAAGGTCTTGAGGGTGAGTGTTGTGTATTTGTAGTGCTTTTTCTGTTTTCTTTTTTTCTTCTGCGTGCTGTGTCTTCTGTATCATTTTATTACTCCACATTCGGCTCCACTAACTCTGGCAATAAATTCGCACATGCTTCTCGATGTAATAATGGCGCGCCTACTTGCTCCACAGTTGTTGGCGGTCCTTCGTCAAACACACTGAACTGTACCATATCATCGCTTTCTAATTCCGCCGCAGTCACATTCCAAAGGAACACCGCACCGCCAGTGAACGTTTGTGGAATTAACACATCCTCTTCTGGATAATAAATCGTTTCTGTTCCAACTGTTGATGTTGTTTGCAATGATTCACTGTTTGCTTTAATTGTCATTTCTCCCATATATCGTTCTTCTCTAAGCAACATAATATCTACATAATATTCTCCTGGCGCAATATCCAATGTCGTTGGTTCACCTGTCGCAACTTCATACACCGCGATCGGCGCTGCGTTCAACATTCCATTTTCTGTGTCGAGTTTTGTTAAGCTGATAATCGCTGATTCGTAGCTAAAAAATTCTTTTGGATCCATATTCACGTTGCACGCGATCACATTTCCAGCTTCATCGAGATGCACGCCAATACCTTCTTCATTTGTTGGACCTGGCGGCGCAATGAAATATTTCTGAATAGTGATTTCTCTTGTGTACACTTTATCTAATTTGATTGTTTCTTCAAAGGATTTTCCCTGCACAATGTCTCCTGTCGCCGCGCTCTTCTCCACATAATTTGGATGCTGCACCGTAATCACACCAGATCCAATGCATGGAGGGAATGTCGTGGAGAGTTCTCCATTCTCATCTGTTGTTCCCATGTGACAGGTGTCTGCAAATTTATTCACCGCGCTTACTGTTCCATTTATGTCATACTCATACACATACGTTGGACCGCACTGGAATGTAATCACTGCGCCGTCTACAGGTGCGCCTTTTGGATCTTCTACCGTGACTGTACTTTCTCCACTCAGACGTTGCTCTGGATCACACTGATACGTTGGCTCATCTGTTGTTTCTGGAATTCTATACACGTCTCTAAGCACGTCGTTCAGTTTTACTCTCGGATAATTATTTTTAATGACGACTTGCATCGGGAACTGGAACACAAACGCATTGCCTTCAATTGTACTTTCCGGATCAACAACAGAAACAACAACAGGGTATTTGAGGTTGTAAAGATAATTGTACTCAAACATACAAAGATTCGCGATGAGGATATTGATTTCAAAAACACTTGGCTGAAGAAGTCCATACCCTACATTGTTTCCAAAATATAATTCCATAGGATAATTTGTTTGATAATTTATCGACGCAGTCATGGTGTCGTAGGACATATCCCCAAGAAGCTGTTCATCAAGATATTGCGTGAATCCATCGAAAACTCCTTGTCTGAGCTCCCGTGTTTCATCATCCGCTTCCATTTTTTTATCAATTGTAATTTCGCCATAGTTTGTTCCCGCGATTTTTAGATAAGGAATATTTCCCGCAAGCATTTGCTGCACATCAGTCTCGACCGCATTATAAAACCAAAAGACGCGATTCGCGCATGGCTCAAATCTGAGACCGCCTGCCATCGGCGGAAGATACTCTTTGTCCACCTGACTGTACATCGCGAGGAGATTTCTTGTCTGCTGCTCGAGGAAAAGCGTATCGAGTTCATGCTCCGCAATTCCTCTCGCGAGCGTGTATGATTTTTTTAGCGCAACTGGAACAAGCGCGGAGAACGATTCTTGCGTTGTTGTCGCACTTTCCTGGATTATATTTATCGGAAGTGTCGCGGTGATGTCCACGCTGTTTTCGTTGAGTGTTGTTTCTATACTGAGATTTCCTGTTTGTTCTATTTCTAGTCCTGCTTGAGTTAACGCTTCAAAATTGTTGAGACAATCTGGCATTTTTTCTTCGATGTATCGTTCTATTTGATCTTGGATTGAATTATCTCCTTCAACAGTCTTTTCTAATTCTGGAATTGCGACACGATCAATACCATCTGCTTTCTGATAATACCAGTATGGAAGCTGTTGTTTTCCGTTCGCGAGGAGGAGGACATCGCTGTTAAATGGAGTGAGTTGCAGGATTTCTTTTTCTTTATCGCTCAATGCTTCTTCGTAGAGATACCCACCACGCTGACCTGCTAAAAGCACTGCTTCTTCTGTGACGTCAACGAGACATTGCTGGATATATGCCGTCACCGGATCTTCAGAAAGCTCGAATGTTGGTGTTTTTTTGAACTGCGTTTGAAAATAAATAATTGTCGCGACTGTCGCAATAAGGAGAATTCCGATTATAATAAAGACCGTGACTTGCGCTTTTTTGGAATGAAAAATATGTTTACTGACCCTCTTTTTCACAACATCTCCCCTTTTCCCGAACAATAAGAGATTTTTGGGGTTTAGAGATATATAAAGGTTTGGAAATTGTCGAGAGAGAAATTAGAGAGCAGAATATCTGCTTTGATAGCCCGCAACAAATTTATCCGCAACATAATGAGCAAGAATATGATTCTGAGGAACTGCGCGAGCGCTTTCACGCAACTTGAGACGAAGCAACGCCACTGCATCTGCGTCAACAGGAGCTCCCTCTTGGAGACATCTTTCAACAGATTGTTCAAAATTCCTTCCAATTGGTGTTCCATAAAATCGATCTGTCGCTACTTTTTCTGTCAAAAGCTGAAGCAAGTCATGCGGATCAACACCATCAACGCTTGTAATCATCATCTCCAGCGCCGCGTCAAGCAAGAGCTGGCGAAGAATAAGCGCTTCCTCAATAACAGCAGGATTGTCTTGCGCTTCAAGATGAGCATACCATGCTTGAGAATTTGTAGCAACCGCGTATTGTATACACCCCACATCTTCCCACGATGAAAGAGATGTAATAATTGTTCCTCTTTCTAGACCTGAAACTACTGCTTGGTACGCATCTCTTGGATCCCCTTGATAATCCACAATATCGCTGAGTCGCACTAACGCTGTTGTTTCTGTCATCGTACTTTATTGTCTTGAGCGGTGTTATTTAAAGGTTATTGTTGGTGTTGCTACTGGAGGAGAGTAGTTTGAGAAGTTAGAAAGAAAAGGAGAAAACTTTATTAAGCACTGTATCTAAATAGATACATATGTACCTAAAAAGAAACAGCGAATTGGATGTCTTGCAACTGTATCTCAAAGATTATAAGAAGAAATTTTATTTGCGGGAGATAAGTGTCTTAACAAAAATACCTTTGAAAACCACACAAAATATTGTTGGAGCACTGGAAAATGCAAAGATTCTCAAAAGCACGATTGAAGGCAAAAATAAATACTTTGCACTGCATCTTGATACCTTGGAGACAAAATGGTCTCTTACTCATGCAGAACTCTACAAAACGCAGCTTTTCTTGAGAAAGTATCCCCTTTTTAGTACCTTTCTTAAGGCATTACATACGGAGGGAATTATTGTTCTTTTCGGAAGCTTTGCGAGAGGAACTGCAACGAAAGATTCTGATTGTGATCTTTTGATACTTTCTGATAAAAAAGAAGAACTATCCTTGCATTTATTGCCGTACAAAGTACATGACATACGAATGACGCTTGAATCGTACAAAAAGGCAAAAGACGAAACATTAATCAAAGAAATAGAAGATAATCACATTATTTTTAATAATCATTCAACATATGTCAATATTAAGTGGAGGAAATATGGAGAATAAAAAATTGCACTGGTGTTTTGGACTAAAAGATGGTCTGAAAATTGAAGAGCCGAGCGAACGGCTTGCAAAATCATACTTAGAAGAAGCAAAAGCGTCTTTGAAGCGAGCAGAGAAGAATTTTGCTGATGGAGATTTACTCTGGACAACTGTTGTTATTTATTACGCTGAATACTATGCACTCTATTCTTTTCTTCAACGAATTGGGATAAAATGTGAGAATCATACGTGCTCTATCTTGGCTACGAGTATTCTTCTTGGGGAAGACGTAGTAAACACAATAAATACGCACAAAAACAAACGCATTGACGCACAGTATTACATGCGCGTGGATAAACAAGAAGAAGTTGCAACGATGTTGCGAGATGCAAAAGTATTTGTTATTCAGTTTGACGCGCAAGTGAGTGGGCTTAGTGAGAATGATATTGGAGCGTTTAGGAAGAAGATCCTTTAATTTATTTTTTAAAATATTTTCCCCTTACATAAGTAATTCCCGCAGTTCCAACACTTGCAGCAACTAACGCGCCTATTCCTACTCCCTGAAAAAAAGCACTTACTTTTGCATCAAGGTATTTGTGAGTTAATATTCTCTGACCATCAGAATTAACAACATACGCACTTTCTCCTTTTTGAGTTTCATAATCATCAGGCGTATGCGCATGACCATTGTATACTCCACCAACAATTGCTCCTGCACAAGTAAGTTGCATTACTATAGCAATTTCACCAACATATTTAGATAATTTACTTGACATTTTATGAGAGTAGATAACCTTAATTTATAAAGTTTATTACAATAACCACTTTCCAATGACAACTGATTAAACGGCACATTTCTGAGCGCTTAAAACATCCGGCCAAAACAAAAGGTTTATATATAAGCAGTGCGTATATTAATATCCTAAAAAGCAAACGAGTATACGAAAAAGTATATCAGTTGTGTGGCAAAAACGATTTTGTCGCTTGAAAGGGACTGATGTGCAATAAATCGAGGGTGTAGGATATGGAAAGTGAATTGTTAACATTGGGAATTTTGTTCTTCTTCGCAATAGTCGGTGGAGTCATCGCAAAACGCTTCAAACAACCAGCTGTCCTTGGTCTTCTTCTCGTCGGCGCAATCGTCGGACCAAACACGCTAGGCATTGTTTCCAATCAAGAATGGATCGACATGATCATTGAATTTGGCGCAATATTATTGTTGTTCGTTGTTGGATTAGAGTTTGACCTTTCAAAACTTGTTAAACTTGGTTTCAAAGGAGTGACCATCGCTGTCTTAAAAACAGGCATCGCATTTTTCATTGGCTATCAAACCGCATCATTATTTGGGTATGAACCAATCGTGGGTATTTTCGCTGGCGCAGTATTATCTTTCTCCAGCACTGTTGTCATTGTCAAAGTTTTAGAACAAAAAGCATTGTATAACAGACAAGAAACACCATTGCTCCTCACTGTTCTTGTTATTGAAGATGTTCTCGCAGTCATCGCATTAATTTTCTTCTCCAGCCTTCAAAACAGCACGGACGCAAACATTCTCGCGATGGTTGAACATATGATCATCGCGTTAAGCACATTGCTCATCGCATATTTTATTATGCTTCGCGTTTCCGCGTATCTTTTCAGATGGCTTATCAAAAACGGCAGCGATGATATCACGACATTCCTCGCGCTTGGGTTTTGCATTGGATTCAGCACGCTTGCATATTTTCTTGGATTATCTCCAAGCGCAGGCGCGTTCCTCGCAGGAAGCATCATCGCATCATTACCACAAGCAAAATCATTTGAGCATGCAGTCGCTCCATACTCTCTTATCTTTAGTTCCTTATTTTTCATCGCGATGGGAACACTCGTGAATTTCAAAAGCATCGCTCCAAACGCATGGTTCATTGTCGCGCTCCTTATCGCAGTCATCATATCCAGATTCATCGCAGTCGGACTTGTCAGCTATGTCTTCGCTGGCTTCCGAGGAAACCAAATCTTTTTTTCCAGCCTCGCGATGATCTCTGTCGGAGAATTCGCATTGCTCATCGCAAAACAAAGCAGCGGCTTTGGCATGTCCATTGATATTGTGACCATTACTTCCGTCATTATCTTCGCAACTGCAATCATTATGTCGATCAGCGTCGCGTCCAGCAGCCGTGTCAGTGATGTATGGAGCGCAACAAAAACCCCTATGTATTTGAACAACAGCTTTTCACAGCTCGCAACGTATGTCCGCAGCTTTTTTGACCAGATTGACACAGAAAACGCTGAAACAAAGAAATTCAAAACAGCATTTTTCAGCACCGCATTTTCCTTATTGCTGCTTGCATACATTTTTGTTGGCTGGGACAAAGGAGTTGGTCTTGCACAGACATTTGAACTCTCTTCAACAATCATCTATTTGATCCATGCTGGCTTTGTTGTTATCACTCTCCTCGCGCTTGTCGTGATCTACAAAAAAATACGCCACACCCAGGAAACGCTTGTCAAAGTCCTTACTGGCATTGACCGCATGATGAACCACAGAAAATCACAGCGCATTTTACAAAACCTGTTTTTTGTCAGCGTGTTTTTTGTCAGCGCATTGTTTTTCCCCTTGATCATGTACATTGCACATTTCCCTACATGGACAAATGTTGTTTCGTTTGTGTTGCTCGGCATTAGCTTTGCCTTTTTCAACTTGACAACGCGCATCTTGAGCACGTATAAGACAAACAATTACGCAAGCGGTAGATTATACAATGGGATTAGCTTACAGCAATTGTACAAATCTCAGGAAGTGTACAGAACAGCGCCAAAAGGATTTGCGCAGAAAAAAGCTCAATAATGATCATAGGCTTTGTTTATGGTTGGTTCATCCAGAATTAACTTTGAACAAAACATTCGATGGCTCAATCGAAGAATTTGTTTTTTTGCTGAGTGACGGACGTTGCTCAGCAGGGATTTTTTTTATTCTGTCAATCGTTTCACTTCAATAGAAATCGCTTTTTCTAAAACCTTAATGTATAATGGACATTCTTTGTACTCCAGTTTCTGTTTTTTACAGAACTCTATTATGTGTTCTTTTTCTTTGTCTGTTTTGTACGTGACAAAAATACTTAACCCTTCCGCGTCTTCATGAATCATTTCGAAGTGTTCTTGTTTACACAATGCTTTGATTTCCTTTGTCTTTTTTAGTATGAATTGTAATCGTTGCGGAGCAGCTTTGATTTTTTCGAGCAGGATAGCGTAGTCTATGATGTTTATGCTGATGAGACTCAGAATATCTGATTCCTTAATTTCCTTTGTTATAATGCCTTCTTTTGCGCTCAGAAAGCCCCCATGACCGACATCCGCGATCTTCCATTTTCCAAAACTTGCGACGATGATGTCGGATAGGTTTCCATTGCATAATATTGAATGTGTTAAGGAGCCTGAAGCGTCTTCGATTATGAGGATATTATTTTCTTTGCAGACTTGCGCGATTGCTTCGATATCCTGCGGCGCCGCATAGCCTGCAAAACTCGAGAAGAGTAATGCCGCGTTCTTGTGCTTTTGGAGTTCGTTTGTGCTAATGAGTCCGTAGGTTGTTTTGAGTTCTGTGATTTTTAAATCGAGAAGTTTTGGGAATGTTTTATAGGAAAGCCATCCTCCCTGATCGGGGATGAGTACTTCTTTACAGCCACGCTGTTTTGCGATTGATAACGCGCCGAATATCGCAGCGTTTCCACTGTTTGTTATTTTTACCACAGGATGCTTTGTGTATGTTTGCAAGAGTTTGAGACATTTGTCTTTGAGGTGTTTCTCTTGTTGATCTTTCAACTGTTTTTCGTCCATGAATGGGAATTAATGACTTCTTGTTTATAAAATTTTAAGAGAAAAAGAAGAAAAAAGAAAATGAAAAACTTAACTGACAATATCAGCTGCTGTTAGCGTCACTGTTGTTGTGTATTCATTGTTTGTTTCGTCGGATTCAGTGATCAAATTCCACTCATCTACTTCTAAAGTAACTTCCAAATCCCACGAAGTACCACCATTAATTGCGTTTATAACATCTGTATCTAAATCAAATAGCAGCTTCATAGTCATACTACTTCCAGGATCTAAAGAAGTACTTGAGAGACTTGAATAATCCGGACCTCCCCAACCTACTTCAGAAATACCATCTATAGTGAGATACGTTTGTTGTCCGGAAACCCATACAACTGTTTTTCCGTTATCATATGGGTCTCCTCTTCCTTGATTCTTGATAGTAAAATTAACTCGGGTTTCGTTAAGTGTAGTACCATTTATATAAATAGAGTTTATACTTGTAATAATGAGATCCGGATATTTTGCGAACGCTCCGAAAGAAGGTTTGGAGACTTTGCTTATCTTTACCGCTTGTCCAGAAAGATCAGCTGATGCCTCACTGTTCATCAATAATACTGCAACTGCCACAATTGCTACAATCCCCACTACACCAAGAAGATACGCACTAGTCTTATCCATGGCTCTTTTTTTAGGAATACTTATATATAAATCTTTCATTATCATTTCATGACCTACTACGATACGATCGCGTCTGGCTATTCTGAACTGCATCGAGAAGAACAACTCAAGAAAATTGCGCTGATTAAGAAACATATCCCTTTTCACGAGAAATGGAAGATTCTTGACGTGGGTTGCGGTCCTTATTTCGCAGACTTTCCTGGAACAGTTGTTGGCATTGATCCTTCTTTTCAATTATTGAAACTCGCAAAGCAAAAAATTCTTGCTGCTCTTGGAAAAGGAGAAATGCTGCCGTTTCGAACAAACGCTTTCATGGTTGTTGTGTCTATCACCGCACTGCAGAACTTCGATGACATTGAACAAGGATTATTGGAAATGAAACGAGTCGCGAAAGAATTTATTGTTATTAGCGCTCTGAAAAAAAGTCCAAAGATTGGATTGATTGAAGAATTGATGGGAAAAATATTTCCTTCATTCAAAGCAATTGAAGAAGAGAAAGATATTATTTTCTTTTGTCGGAAGTATTGATTCGTGTTATTTTGTAATTATGATTCTCTTTAATATGTTTACACCTTAATAATACCCCATTCCAACGCAAAAGCGCGTTGGAATGGGTCCCCCTGACAGTAAAGGAGTATGGCGATTCAAAGCTACACTGGGCTACGACAAGCTTCAAAACACGCACCAGCAAAAGCAAAATGCCCGGGGGACCCATTGCACTTGAGTGCAATGGGGTTTTATGGAGTTTGTAAAAATAGATGAATACACAAAATCCCCACAAAACAACGGAAAAGATAAATGATATCCTTCCTTCAACAAAACATATAAACAAGAACTGCGCAAAAAATACCTTATGGCAAAGGAAGAAGTCAAACCTGAAATCTTTGATGAAATCAAAAAGAAAGTCAAAGAAGAAGCACATAAAGAATACACTACTTTTGTCGGGTTTATGGGTGTTGTGATCAGAACTTTTAATCCGCTTTCTTACAAAAAATTATGCATGGCTTCTACTGGTCAAGGACTTCGCTACTACGTTCACATCCTTGCGCTTTCTTTTCTGCTTTTCATTCTCTTTACGATTCCTTACCTATTTAGTTTTTATGACGAACTCCGTGAAGAAACAAATCATCTGAATAATTTCACGCTCGCACCGCAAATGGAAATCAATCAAGTTATCGCGTTTGAAGATTTTGGGATTGTTGTCGCAAATGAAAAACCCTATGATGGTGAATCTTTACTCCTCACTCAACAAAGTGTTTACTGGAAAAATAATTTATGCCTCACGAGCAGAATAGCTTGTTTGTTTGACAATGATCCTCATCAGCTTGACTTTTCACAAGCGCAAATACTTGTTGAAGACAGAGACAAGTTTACTAACATTGCATTTACTTTTATTCTCTTGATGCTTCCAGGGATATTTATCTTATTATTCCTCTTCCTCCTTGCCAAATATTTCATTGTTGTTTTACTCTTTTTTCTTTTTGGATTTATTTATACTACCGCGATCAGATATGAAGTGCATGGCCGACAACTCTTTTTAGTTGCTGTTTTTTCAATGACGCCCACCATCCTTTCTGAGACCATCTTTGGTTTTTATTATGAAACATATTATGTTCCGTACGCCGCGTCATTGTTGCTCTTTATGGTTTCAACGTATATGGTTTCAGAAAAGCCATTCCATCACTTTAAACATCCGCATTGAGGGTTTTGGTTATGCTTACTTTTATTACACCACGTGAAACTGTCCTTATTACTTCTCGTGGAACTCTTATACAATTTGGCAAAGAGTTCTTGAAAGATAATGTTGCACCCACTGATTGGCACATGCCTATTTCTCCATCTCATTTTGCGATAAGCGTTTCTAAGAACTCTTTTACCGCGCAGTTGATCGTACAAAGCGGCGTGTTTGTCGTCAATTTTGTTGGCGTTGGATTTGCTGATACTGTTCGATTGCTTGGAAAAGCAAGCGGACACACTATTGATAAATTTGCTATTTATTCTATCGCGAAAGAAGAAGCGGATGGCGTTGATTGCTGTCGGCTGAAAGACGCTGTCGCGTATATCAGTTGTCATGTTGTTGAACAGCATGCTTTTGAGGAGTATGTTCTTTTTATTGGGAACGTTGTCGCTTCACGAGAATTAATTTCTAGCGCAAAACGATTATTTCACGTGGGTGGTGGAGAGTTTACGACGACGAAGGATTAAGAAATATTTCTTGTTCTGTTAATCACATGAATGTTTAGAAGCAAAGAAACACTATTGAGAGTAACATAAACAATATTATAAAAAAGATTAAATAAAGAACTTGTATGAAGAGTTATAAGTATCATAAGAACGGTCATTAGAATCAGAAGAAAGTCTAAAAGTGTAATGAAAAAAATAATTTTATCTTTCATATCAAACCAAAGACTCGCAATGCGACAGCAACAATCGCTATAACCGCAATAACACTCAGTGTCAACGCCAAATAATATTCCCAATCCTTTAAGCCATATGTCTTGATTATGCTTTCCATAAATACCACCTCATATTACTCGTTAATACTTCTATTAATAGTTTACTCTACTTTTACTTCTTCACTGCGTCATTCAATTCTTTCATAAACCGCTCAATTGTCTTTGGGACATGCTCTTGCTGTGTTTTTAGAATTTTCGCGAGTTCCGCAAGCACATCTCCTTCAAAGATTGTTGTGGATGTTAATTGCGCTTCTGCCGCTGTTATTTCCTGTTTCTTTTTTACTGCTTTCTTCCATTTTTCAAAGAGTTCAATTGTTTTTCCAGGCAACTGATTTTCTGGCGCGTTCATGAGTTTCTTGACCGCATCCAAAACTCCTTCATTCTGTGATTCTGTTTTCTTCGCCGCTTTTCCTGCAGTAAACGTAATTCTTACCACTCCATCCTGAATTTTTGACGATTTTATGATCTTAATTTCTTCTGCTTCTTTTGTGGAATGCAAATGTGTTCCTCCACAACATTCCACATCTATTTCTGGAATTTGAACCATGCGCAATTCCGCGCCTGGCACTGCTCCTCCTTGATAGATTTCCATGCCATACTTTTTCTCCGCATCGTCTCTCGACATAAATTCTGTTTTTACAATAATATCTTTTTTGACAATCTCATTCGCCACCCGCTCAATCTCTTTCAATTGTTCTTCTGTGAGACTTTCGTAATGGGTGAGATCAATATGCGCTTTGTCTATGTCTTTTTTCGCTCCTGCCTGCTGCGCATGTGCACCAAGCACTTTTTTTGCCGCCGCATTCACGATGTGCGTCGCGGTGTGATGCTGGCTGAGCTGCTGCCTGCGTTCTTTCTCCACTTCTTGCTTGACTTCTTCGCCTACAGAAAATCCTTCAATAGAATCAACAACATGCACAATATGCGCTCCTTGTTTGAAGATGGTTATTATGCGCGCTTTTTTTCCTGTTTCTGTGGTGAGCATTCCTGTATCATACAGCTGTCCTCCACTTGTTGGATAAAAGACTGTTTGATCGAAGACAATGTTGTTACCGATCACCGCAAGAATTTTTCCTTTTGCTTTTGTGACCGCATAATCCTGGAAATACAACGCTCTTGTTGGAGGAATTCCAACTAGTTGCAGTTTTTCTTCTTGTGTTGTTTGGTGCTCCTGCTTTCTTTTTTCGTGTAATTGCGAAACTTGCGCATAGAAATTATCAGGGATTGTAATTTGTTTCTGGAGCCCTATTCCTACTTCTTTGACAATTTCTGGAGCAATACCTTGTGTGTCGTAGAGGAGGAGGAGTTTTTGTTCATTAATCTCTTCATTTTTTTCAATGAGCCTTATTACTATTTGTTTTGCTTTATCTCTGTTTGCCTGATACTTGAGCTTTTCAACTTCCAAGATTTTATTGACATGGTCGAGATTTTCAGTGAGTTCTGGATACAATGGCTTGAGATACGCCGCGTGTTTTTCCGCAACATCCGCGAGATCAATATCCCACTTGTATTTGTCGATAAATCCTAACGCTCTGCGTAAGATGAGTCGTAAGTTATACCCACCACCGACATTGCTCGGAAGAACGCCATCATGAATCGCGACAAGCAATGATCGTGTATGTTCTCCCACACTGTACATTGCCGCGAGCGGAAGAATATTTTCTTTTAACTCAAACATATTCATGTCGAGCTTTGTCGCGATATTTCTCCACACAACATTAAGATCTTCCGCTTCATCCGCGTTGAGGTAGGAAGAATAAGGAAGGAATTTTTGAATTAATGATTCATTTACTTTTATTCCTGTTTTTTGTTTTAAGAATTGACACACTGTAGGGAACGTTGTTTCGTAGCTTGTGGATGTTCCTTTTGTAAACCACGCGTTTCGTTCATGGCCCATGCCCATGTCGAGGACTTTGATCTTGAGTTCTTTTGGACCGCTTGGGGTTTGCTCGTACATCATATATACTTGATTTCCGAGCTCTAATCCTCTGCTGAAAAATTCCATGCAGGGTCCAAAATTACCGCCACCCGCCCACGCATCTTCATGAAACGTGATCTCATTATTTGGAAGTCCTAATCCTTTTTTTAACCAACCGTGAATATCTTGGAAATATTGTTTTTGATCCCAACGTTCTGGCGGCATAAACGCGTGCTGACCAATCATAATGAAGCCGCTGTAATGCGCGCCTGTTATTCCAACGTTATCAATATCATTGAATCTGAGACAGAATTGCGGGACCACTAATGGATTCGCTGGTGGCGCAACTTCTCCGCTCACGACGTAGGGCTGAAAATTGTATATTGACGCTTGGACGAAATCCGTGTCGTCTCGCCATCGCGCCGCGACAGGATAGCGCTTGATAGGTGTGTATCCTAAATCTTGGAATTGGCTGGAGAATTTTTTCCAGACTTGGATGTAATCGAGATTTTCTGACGCTGGAGATTTGCCGAAGAATTGAAATCCACCACTGCAGCTTGGATCGCCGCAAACTGTTTTGCCTGTTGTTGTCCAGAAAAAGATACTGCATTTTTCGCATTGCTTTCTTTCAAAGCCTTCTCCTTTCAGAACATCCACCGCATAATATTTTTCTGGATTTTTGGAGGTTTTGCTTTTGAACTCCTTTTTTATTTCTTTGTCAGTTGGCATGGTTCTCAAGAGAATGAATTGCTATATAAAGGTAACGGGAGATGCTTTGAAAAATATTTTTGAGAAAATTTTGAGAGAATAGTGAAATGAAAAAAGAAAAAAGTGCAAACTTATTTCAAATCTCGCTTATTATAACCTTCAGATCGAGATTTGTAATACCGAAAACCAAACTTTGGTTTTCGTTACTTGCACATTTGTTTACAAACGCATTTCAAGCCAAATAAGACAAACGCTACTGTCCACCAGCTGAATGTCGCGCCGAACCATCCAAATATAGTCATTGGAAAAAGGTCGCTCAATAAATATAATATACCTACTCCTAATACTGCCCAGCTAAACCAGCACGGACACTTTCCTTCTGTTGGGCACGTTCCGCCCATCGCTTTCATTGCTTTCTTTGCCATAATAAACACCCCTCCTTGAAATCTTTGATCTCAGGTATTTTCTTTTTCTGCTACTTGCCTTATTTAAAGTTTTATAACCACTCGGGAATGAAAGAGAGTATTTGATTGTTGTTTTGTTTGTTTTCGTACGATGTTTAGAAAAATAATCAGTATTTTAAAAAATAAATAATAAAGACATGGGGATTCAAAAGGACAATAAGGCGATTCATGTAGTAGTAAGGCGAATTATTGTTTAATAGTAAAGAAGAATACACGCACCAGTAAAGCAAAAATGTCAGGGGGACCCATTACACTAAAGTGTAATGGGGTATTTATGATGAATGATGAAGTTATGAAGAATACAGATGAGAAACACTCAAAAGAAAAATAAAACACCCAACTATAAATTACATCACGACAAAATCTTCTTTTTTCATCATTTTTTCCAGTTTTGCCATCTGCCTGACCACATCTGGAATTGTTTCCACTTTTGGCTCGAAAGAATCCAAGTCTTTTACTGAAACCCATCGTGCTTCTGAATACTCGTCATTCAGAGTAATTTCTCCACTTTTATAGACCGCATAATAATGCGGCAAAATCATTTTTCTTCCACCAACGCTTGTATAAAATAAATTATGCGTAAAAAGAGGATACACGTCGATTTTGAAATCATTTCCAAGCTCTTCCTCTTTCTCTCTTTTCAGCCCTTCAAGAATTGACGCGTCTTTTGTTTCCATCTTTCCAGCAAAAAAAGAAAAGACGCCATCATAATCCGCTTCTCCTTTCCTTTTTCCAAGAAGAATTTTGGTTTTATCCTTTGAAAAGATAACCAACTTCTGACAATACTGAAAAGAATACTGCGGCATCAGATAACGAAGAATAAACCACTATAAATAACTTTCTCCAGTATACGAAAAACCATACTGCTCCGAAAGATTTATATACTGGTTTGGCAATGAGTGATTCTATGGTTATTTTATTTGATCAATTTAACATGCCTGAAGATATTTTTGAAATCATCTTCGCGACCAAACAACAAGTTGTCGTTGGCAAGCTTCTCATCCAACGCATGAAAGAAAATGATGGCATTCTCACAAAAACCACTATGTCTCTTTTCGCGACGCACCTTCACGAAGGCGAAATTCTCGCTGAAATTGATGATCCATTATATCGCGGAAAACAGGTGAAACTGAGTTATAACAAACGACAGTTTTACGACAGAATTTTAACGCCGATGAAAAGCATGGGACTTATTGATTACGATTTATACAAAAAACATTACAAAATTTCTGATAAATTTAACAAAGCAATGATCAAAATTGGCATTTTGTGGATGCAGGAATTACGGCGACCCGCACAGCACTTAAATTTAAAGAAAAAAGATATTGATGAATTGTCCGCTTCGAAAGAGTAGACTATTTATACTTTTTTGCGCTTATTTTTTGCTTTCTTACTTCTCTTTATTTTTGCTGCTTTCTTATTCTTCTTTCTCTTGCCTTTTTTCTTTTTTGGCTGTTTTATTTCTGAAAGAATTGTCTGTGTTCCAATAGGTTGTTCTTTTCCAACATTATTTTCTTTTTTTACTTCTATTTGTGTTATTTCTTTCTTTTGCTCTTCTGGTTTTTTATGTGTACCTACTTCTTGCCGCATGAGCTTTTCAAAATAATGTGTTGGAATTGTTGTAGGAAAATGTTTCTTGTTCTTCTTATCAAAGAGTACCCATCCTACAAGCGTAAGAACACTTATGACAATAAACGCGACAAGAATCCATATCCAATACGCAAAAGAGATTTCTTCTTCACTTGGACCTTTCACAAACGCGACTTCTCCTCGATCAATCTGCTCTTTGACAAAAGAAACAATCTCTTCTGTGGGATTCAAATATGTTAACGTGAAAATGCCTTCATATTTTCCTGCCTCAGAGTTATAATTTATTTGTGTTAATGTTACTTGTAAGTCCGCAATGCCATCGTTATCACTATCCACATCAATGGTTTGTCCTACTTCCATTGTTACTTCTTGCTCTGCTTGATAAATCGCACCACCTGTGATTGCGTTTCCTGCACTATCACTTGTGATAACAATTGTCGCTGTTGTATCAGTCACTGCAATTACAGACATGCCTGCCGCCCCTGTCTGTGGAGCTAATGTTACAGAATCTCCTGCACTTAATTCTATCGCAATAGTGACTGCATTTTCCGCAGGAGCTGTTGTTTCTGTTGCTGCTTCTGCCGCTGCTTGTGCTTCTGCTTCTACAGTAGTCTGTTCAGTAGCAGCTTCGGCTGATTCTGTCGCTGCTTCTGCTGTTGGTCCTGCTCCACCACCGCCTCCACCCGAAGGAATACTGTTGAGAGAACCGCTTTCTGTTTCTGTGCCCGATCCACTCTCTGATCCACCCTCTGAAGAAGTGCTTGTATCTGTTGTCGAAAGGTCCGCGCCAGGACTTCCTGAAATTGTTCCATCAGAATACGCGCTTGAAACCGCAGATCCTCCTGCAGAAACTCTTCCTCCACTTACTGCGCTATCTGAAGAACTTCCACTCGCAGCAGCCGCTCCTGTTGTCCCGCTATAACTCGTAACTGTTCCAGAACTATCGCTGCCTTGAATTGCGAAAACAAAAGATGAGAAAAATAAAATAGTTAGAAAAAAGAGAAAACCTTTTAATACTATTTTTTCCTTCATGGTTAGTCCCATTTTTATCTAAACTATGCTTGTGAACCTACAGTTGTTCCTTCTCCATCACAATTAATTGGTGGAAGAGACGCAGTGAGAAGACCACCAGTCGTATTCGTCCAGAAATAATGTGGACCACCATTCTCATCGTATAATGTAAGATACGCACATTTGTTTGATCCCCCATCATAAATATCAACATGATTTTGTGTCGTTGAATCTGCATTGCCAATAGTGAACGCAGGTCCTTGCTGCGCAATGCTTCCTGTGACATTCAACGCATCGTCTGTATCAGGGTTTGTAATGGTAATTGTTCCATTTGTTCTAACTGCACCATTACTTGCGCTGATATTAAACCCATTGTTCACTGTAAATATAGGATCTGGAGCAGGACCCGAGATAAAGACCTTATCTTTAAAGATAGAGGCACCGCTAACGTTGAACGCATCGTCTGAATCAAGATTTGTAATGGTAATTGTCCCATTTGTTTTGAGATTTCCTGTTGTCCCACTCACGTTGAATCCTGAGTTAATTCTCAACGCTGGCTCTGTGAGACTATTGATGATCACATTCCCTCTTCCTGCAACTGGTCCAATGTTTGCATCAGTTGTGACGACACCTTGGTCGCTGATAGTAAAACTTGCAAAGGTGAATGCTGACCCTGGTTCTGAACCCATCTTTAACCCACCTGAAACGTTCAACGCGTCATCTACGTCTGCATTAATTATAGTTACTGTCCCATTTGTTCGTACTGCGCTTGTTGCTGGAGTCACGTTAAAGAAATTGGCAACGGTCGCAAAGCCGCTGACATCCAAACCTAGCGCTGTTGCTGCCGCACGGCTAATGAATCCACCATCTGTCTTAACTTGCAATGTTGAAAATGTAGCTCCTGTCACGTTCAACGCGTCATCTACGTCTGCATTAATTATAGTTACTGTCCCATTTGTTCGTACTGCGCTTGTTGCTGGAGTCACGTTGAAGAAATTGGCAACGGTCGCAAAGCCGCTGACATCCAAACCTAATGCTGTTGCTGCCGCTATACTAATAATTGGTCCATCTGTTTTAAATTGAGTGTCTGAGAAAACTGCACCAGAGACGTTCAACGCATCATCAACATCAGCATTCAAAATCATCACTGTCCCATTTGTTCTAACTACACTCGTTGACCCAGTTACATTAAAGAAATCATTCACGTTCAAACTATTTGTTGTTTTAATCGGCGTCGTCACTGTAATATTTCCTACTGGACTCTGAAAAACCTGTCGTTCAGTTCCATTAAAATCCAATTCTCTCTCATTAATGTAGATTTCCATGAAATATGTATTTGAAAAATTGAGATTTAATGGCTGCGACCCATTTCCAAGTAAAATATCATATCTACTATTATTTAACGCACCCCAAAAATCTGATGTAGAGTTATAAAGCAAAGAACCTCCTGTTGCTGCACCCCAAATCTCAATAGTAATATTTCCTTGCCCAGTCCCACTTCCTATTCCTCTACCAGAACCTGCCGCGCTTCCCTGCAACGCAAGATAATCCTGCGCGGAAACTGCTGTAAGAATTGAAATAAAAATCAAAAAAGAAATAATACTGTTGAGTATTTTTTTGTTCAACGAAAAATGCATTACCACACTATCCCCTCTTTTTTTTGCGATTCTGTGATATGCATTCTTTTTTAAGTGTAATCCTATATAAAGGTTACTTTTTAAACAGCTTTTAAAGAACTATACTTGCTTTAGAATACTTCTTACTTCTTCAAAATGTTTGTTTTTCGCGAAAAGAAGATAGGTTTCCGGAACATCAACGTCAAGCATAGGCGATAAATCTTCATTCACAATGATCTGGCACTTTATTCTCCACCCCGTCAGCATTGTTATAATTATTGCGATAAAAGAAGGACGCAAGAAAAAGGTGTAGAATTTTTCCAATCTTGTTCCTTTTGTTTTGTGGCTACAATAAAACAAAATCCCATAAACTAGCGCAAAAAAACTTCCCATGATTATCGCGGGATGATATTTTCTTTTATGAAGATACCGAAAACATGCCCACGCAATCTTTCTCCAATTCTTCCTGTCTTTCCTTCCATCTTCTTTCAACAGTTTTCTATGATCAAAAACCGTCTGGCTGAACGCAAGCTCATTGGTTGTTATTCGTGTAAAATCAATATAATGAAGATTGCTAATTCGGACATGCGCATGGTATATCGGAAACAGACCGTACTTTATCTTGTCTTTCTTTACGTACAAAGAAAGCTCGCTGAAAAGAGTATCTATTTTTCTCCCATCAGTAAACCCCATGACATAATCCACTTTTGGATCAACCGCTTTTATGAATTTGTCAATATCTTTTGCCTGAAGAAACGGCGCGTCTGAGGGAAGCAAGATTCCTTTTGGCGTCCACTCTTGAAAACAATACAGCAAACTTTGCATTAAAGATTCCTGATTTTCAATAAGGTGAATTCTGGATCGCTCTTTGCCATTATATTTTCCAAGAAGCTTGTTCATTCGCTTGGAATCCGCAATAATAAAAATCTTATCCACGCGCTTTGCACGCAATGCCGCGTCAATGACATACGAAACAATTGGTTTTTTTTCTAACTCAAGATATTGTTTGTATTCTTGCTGTTTCCCAATTATAAAGGGTTCACAATTCTTTGTTCCCGCAAGAATAACCGCGTTTACTTTTTCTTTCATTGTATCAATCTCTCTATCTGCACAAGCGCGCCATTGTTTATTGCTTCTAATCTGAATTTTTTTATTCCTTCTAGCACATCACTACTACTGAACGTGCCATTGATCGGAATATCGGAATAATACACCTGCTGTGTTTCCGCGCCACCAATATCCATCGTGAAAATAATCTGATCATGCGTTTCTTCAGGAATTTCCATATCAGTAACTCCTTCAGGAAAATTTACTTCAATGACTATTACTGTTCCGTTTGTTCCATGATACACTGTTTTCGCTGTGCTCAACATGTAATTTCCAATTTTATTGACTTGACTTGTGGTCACTGTGTAGGATGATTCCTGCACAAATCTGCCAAATAACGCAAGCGACGGAATGAGCAGCAGCATCGCAAAACCAACAACAAACAAAAATTCTATCGCTGCTTGCGCTTTTCTATGCTTTTGTGCATTGATCATAATATTCCTGTTTTTCAAAAGAAGACGCGTCTTTCGCGAGCGGCTCATCGCAGTTTACCGCTTGCGCGCCAACTGTTGCCGCAGTGAGCGTGTTCCCATCGCTTCCTGTCGTTGTTTCTACAAGATACAACGCACCGCCTAATACAAGAAGAAGTACCATGACAACAATTGTGGTATGCTGAAGCTGTTTTCGCATGGAATTATTTTACACAAAGAACTATATATAATTTACGATAGTACGCGTTCAAATACTGTTATCGCAGTTAGAAAAATAAAGGCAAAAGGAGAGCCTTTTGCCGAGTTAAATAATAACCCCGGTGCAACCCTGTTCCGAAGAACAGTCCCAGCAAACCAAGAAATTACTATTTGAACAGAAAAATAAGATTGCCGCTTAGATTATATAAACATTCCTTGTAGAAAAAAGGGGGTTCCTATATAGTTGGAGGGGTTTTTATATAAAAATTAGCGCATTCTCTTCTTTGTTAAATTATATGAGAAAACATTAATATTCGGAACTTCGCAGATTTGTTTTTGTCAGTTTTCTCATAATAAGTGAATGACTTTTTCTATTAAAACGGAAAATAGTTCAATTTATACTCTTCTGTAATTTCTAAGATTTCATATCCTCTCAATTCGTTCGTAAAAAATCTCTTAATTTCTCTGAATACATTGTCTACCTGCTCTGTATCCTGCACTTCTAACTCTAACTCCAGATCATGGTCTCCTATAATGGAAATAAAATATTGAAGAGATTGATTTTTTTTGGCAATTTCTTTAAGTATATTATATTTTTGTTCGCTGAAATTTTGAAATTTGAAAGAAACAAGATATTGTTTTATATTTAAATTTTTTAAAGTAAGTTTTGTTCCAAAACCCAGAAGAAATTGTTGACCAATGAGTTTCTTCATCCGATATATGACTTTATCTGCGCTTATCCGCAGCTCACGAGCTATTTCAACAGAAGGCATTCTTGCATTTGTGGAAATTACCTGAAGTAATCTCTTATCATCGTCATCCAAAATAATTGCTTCTTCTTTCATACCATATTTGTGTTCTTTGGAAACCTGATTTAATAAATACCCCCTGGAATAAATTCCTGCTTTTTCTACAACACACACATTTCTCTGCAGAATATTACTTCCAAATTTTTCCGTTACTTGTTTGTACACGGTACTAAATTCATGAATATCCTTCGCTAAAATCGAAATAACATAATCATAATTCCCTCTTGTAGAAACAAACCAGATGACATTCTTATTTTCTTTCACTCCTTTGATAAACATTTTTTCTGTTTCTTCGTTCATCTGCGCTGCGCGAAGGAAAATTTTGTAATGAAAATATCCTAATTTTGCATTGTTTGTGATAACATAAAAATGTTCTATTATTTTATTTCCCATTAATCTGTTGATTCTGTACGCAGTACTTGGTTCTGATAATCCAATCTTTTTTGCAATTTCTTTATTCGTCTGCCTGCTATTCTGACTTAATTCAAAGAGTAGTTTTTTGTCTTTTTTATCTAAAATGACCATATTTCTTATTAAATTGGAATAAACTTATAAATTTTACGGAATTATTAGTATTTTATTTAGATATTCTTATTAATCTCTACTCTTCACTTATTTTACTTTTTAGTAGTAAAACACAAGAGGTAAATCAAATGAGTAAAAGAACATTAGATGAAAAGGTAACTAATCAACCCGTATATGATGGATTTTTGAGACAAATTCCTGGTGCTTATTATCCAGCAGGAATTTGTGAAGATGGTCTTCTGCGTAGGTCTCCTTCACAAGCACCTCAAAGATATGATGGACTTGGAAGACAAAACCCTAGATATGAACAGGAAGTACGAGAATGGAATGATGAATGAAAATGGAATAATGAAGGAGACAATGGACGGAATAATGGATTGCATCTGGGAAAAGGATTGTATGAGGGATGGGATAAGGGATGAGGACGGAGATAATGATTAGTTTGGTATTTTCAAAAGAAGAATAAGAGGGTAAAAATGAAAAAAAAGGTGACACTCGCTTTTCCACCACCATCTGAACGATATGATCGTCCATGGTCTATTGAAAACATAAATCATCCCTTATCGTCTGGCTTAGCAATTCTTGCACAGAATATTAGAAATCATTGTGAAGGGATTGATGTAGAGTGTATTGGAGCTCAAAAAGTGCATGGAGAAACTGCAGAGGATTTTGAATTTCGATATAAAACAAAAGAGGATATGCAAGCTTCGTGTGGTGGTTCAGATATTGTTGGTCTCAGCACTATTCTCATTAATTTGGAAAACAGCCTAAGAATTGCAGAACAACTTAAAAGAGAGAATCCTCATCAAATAATAGTTCTTGGTGGACCTAGCGCCTCTTATAGTTCTACCGCAAGATTACTTTTACAACAAAACTCCCCTATTGATTACGTGGTTGCAGGCGATGGAGAACACGCGCTTGTTGACATTGTCCGTGGAGAGAATCCAGCTGATATTCCAAACCTTTTTTACAGAGACCGTGATGGTAAAGTTGTCAAATCAAAAAAAAGCAGTGTCTCGGATCTTGTTGATAGACCAATCTGGGATTTTACTTCCGCACCAGATTATACACAAGTGATGAAAGCATTTGATTCAAGGACCCGATTATATCGCGAGTTACGAGAAAAAGAGGGTAATTTCCTTGGTATGGTTGCTGTGCAGTTTTCAACAGGGTGTGAAAAAGCGGAACAAAGTGGACCGTGTTCCTATTGCGTCAGTGCTCGCAATCCGAACGTTGTGACGAGAAATGCTCATACGTTTTGGAAACAAGTTCTTCAGCTTTATGACAAACATGGAATTACTGAATATTTTATTGCTGACAATGTTCTTGCTACACCACAAAAACTTGAGTTGTTACTTCGCGCGAAAGAAGATTTTTCCATTCCTTCAGAAATAGAATTTCGAGTCTACGGGTATGTCCCCTTCTTTTATCAATCAGAAAGCAAAAGCATGATGACTCAATTAAAGGATCTTGGAGTCAAGAATCTTTTTGTCGGTGTTGAAAATTTTGATGGGAGGGTCAATGCGCTTTCTAATAAACCTAGTTTTGCATATCAACAAGTATATGATATTGTCAAAGGAGCAACAGAGATAGGAATAGATATGTTTTTACCAGTTATGGCAGGGTTACCAGGAGATTCTGAAGAATCGCATAGATATAATTTAGAATGTATGGAGCGCCTTCTTCGAGAATTTGGAAGCAGAACATATGGGCATGGAAAGTTGGTACGAGTTGATTTTTCTCTGGCAATGCCATTACGTGATACTTTTTGGTATCAGAGGTTAGTGAGAATTCCGGAAGTCCGTAGATTTTATCTTCAAGAAACAGGGAAAGATTTACCTGAACATATTGATATAGATAGTGATGTTTTACGAGATGCGAGTTTAAGATACTATCATCCAAAGGGATTGACGAATAAAGATTTGAAATTGCATCAACAGAGATTTGTTGAAATGTGTTGTCACTACTTAAGACCTGAGCAGATAGGAGGATTTGAACCAAGCATATAAGGAATTTTGAACCGACAAGAAAAGAATCTTATTTACCATCACAGAACAAGAAAGCATAAATACATCAGTTTGCTGGAAAATGCAATGCGTCTTCCTCAGAACATGAAATTTATGCGTTCTCACAAAAAAGGAATCTATTTCACTCTCGAAGCAATCTTTTCCCTCATGGTGATCAGCATTGGCTTTGGAATCATTCTGTATCTCTTTGTTGTCCTGTCTAAACCACCTGTGGGGATTGTGCAAACAGAACTTTATGACACCGCGGATCTGTTCATGGTGGAGATTCAAGATATTAGTCAAGGAAACTGCAGCATCAACAGCACCGCAATTGAAGAAGGATACATTACTGACACTTCCAATACACTCTTTCAACAATTAGGAGAATATTATTTTCGCTCCACAACAGAAGACTGTACATACTGCACAGAAATGCTTAGCACCTGCATCGCGGATTATGTTTCTTACAGAAACCTTGATGATGTGAACATCGATGTTCGCATTGAAGGAACATCTTTTTACACAAACAACGCAACATTTAACCAGGAGAACGCGACTGTCTTATTTCCGTACAAAACCATTCTCTTTGGCACTGTCAATAATACACAAATGTGGGGACCATACGTCGGGGAGATTCGGATATGGCAATAATTTTGAAAGATAGATTTTGGAAAAAAGGATTCATGTTTACGTTTGTCAGCATTTTTCTCATCTCTATTTTCGCGTTTGTTCTGTACGCAGCATCGAGCCACGTCATGATGGACAAACAAAACGCAGCAGCTGAACGCACTGAAGCAGTTGTCGTGAATATGTTTACGAAATCATTGAGCGATGATGTTTTGACTACTATTGTGAAAGTCGCTGGCGCAAACAGTTTGCGGGCAATGGTTTCTTATGTGAATGCGACTGAAACCGCAATTGATGATCCTGAAGCATTTTACCGTGAGGTTATGATGAACGGCACTGTTTCTGGAACGTATGACGTTACTTCTCTTTCTGATGATTTCGCGATGACACTGACTGCGTGGAATGATACGGAGTTTATTACAATCGCAGAGACTTCTTCTAGCCCATCATCAGAATCCTTTGGCGATACTCTTGCTGTTGTACAACGGGTGTCGCTTCCTTCTTCGTATGAAGAATTGGAATCACTTCATTCCATGACTGTTACTCTCGAGAATACTTCTTCCGCAACATCCAACGTTTTGTATGCTGTGGTGTACAACGAAACTGGTTCACTTGTTGCATTGGATATTCAATATTTTGGAAGCGATGGTTCATACACTTTTACCTTTGGCGGGGAACTGCCTCTTACTCAAGAGACCTATTATGACGTGGTGATCGCTGCGCCGTTTACAGAGAGTGACAGTGATTATAGTATTACGAGTGGTGCCTCTGATTTTAGTTGCGCATCAGGTGATTTTGACTGTGGTACTGAATCATGGGAATGGGATATTACAGAAACAACCGGGACAGAGAACATTCCCATTGATTTTTACCTTGATTCTCCCATTGTTGGAGAAGGATTTTTCTTAGGATTACTGAATTCCTTCGAAGCGCTTGCAGAAGAACAGCTCGCGATTGACGTGGATATTAATGTGACTTCCATTGTTATTGATGAAACTGGACCATGGGAGATTGATGTGAATACCACGTTTGCGATTTCTACAACAAAGACTACTGTTTCATTCTCTGGAATTACTGGAGAAGGATTTACGACGATTCCGATTGTGGGGTTGTATGATCCGTACAGTATTTTACGCACTGATTTGCTCTCTGATGATGGAAGATATTTTCCAATTGTTGTACAAAATGTCAGTGATGATTTTAGTGAAGACGATATGTATCAGCACATCGTTGAGCATACCTTTGTCTTCAATGAAGATGCACCAAGTTTCCTAGAACGATTTAAAGGAGAAGATGCTGATGGAAGTAGTTGTTGTGGGATACAAGCAGTATATCAATCAAGCCATATTTCTGGTGATGTTGCTGAAGATGATACGGGCTATAGCTTTGTTGACTACATGTTTCAAGAATCAACACAATGTAACGCAGATGGTGTGACTGATCCATTGTATTATCCGTCTTCTTCTGGTTCTTTAAGCAGTGCTATCTCAACGATGAAACCGTGGTTTGATTATGCATCAATAGAATTTTATCATATGGATGAAATGAGCGGCGTTACTGTAAGTCAAGCGACATGTCCAACGACGTAGGGCTGGTTTACTTATTTGATTTATTTCTATTTTTAAAATGATTATATCTTTTCATAATAATCCCATCACTACGTGATGGGTCCCCCTGACAATTTAGCTTTTACTGGTGCGTGTATTTGCTCTGTTGCTAGGCAAACAATCGCCTTGTTGCTGTGTGAATCGCCTGACAGTCCTTGAGAATCCCTATTCTTTTATTATTTATTTTTCAAAACGTATTAAGAGATGAAGAATATGACACAACATGAATAATTCTACTTCTTCCTTTTCTTCTGAAATTCTAATTCATCTATCCCCAACATCCTCTTGTGAAAATGGATTGTCTTTTTCCCAATATCTCTTGTTGTTTCGAAACCTTTTTTTGTTGTTTCAATGCCACGCTTCAATCCTTCTTTATGCAAATCCACTGTCGCAGTATAGGTTTCCTGCAATTTTTTTTTGACATAAAGGTCCGCGATTTGCAACGCTTCTTTTCCCACAAAAAAACCCGCGACAAAAAGCATAATCCAACTGATAATATACCAAACCAAATTCCACCAATCAATATAGTATGGCAAATGAAGAAAGAACATGAACTTTGTATAAAGACCCATGACCAAACTGATGATCACTGTAATAATCGCAAGAATGAGCTTTGTTTTAATAGAAAGATTGAGTTCCATAATGGGTTATTAGGAAGAACTCCTATTTATCCTTTCTTGTTGTAAATAACTCGTGTCGGATACGCGAATTCCAAGCCTTCTTTCTCAAAGGTTTCTTTGATCTTCAGGTTGATCGCGCTCTTTATTTCAAAGATTCTCGGAATGTCTGTTACCCAATAGACGATGACAAAGTTTAAGGAGAAATCAGCAAACTCATCAAAAAAAACATCACATTTATCCTCAACGCCTTCCTGATCCACGACTATCTTCTTAACAATCTCCATTGCTTTTTTTAACTTTTTGAGATCTGTCTCATACACTAATCCCACGGTCAACTTGACTCTTCTTGATTTTTCTCTTGTCACGTTCTCAATAATCTCTTTCGCGATTGTCGCGTTTGGCACCACTAACTCTGAACCATCTAACGTGGTGATTTTTGTAGAACGCATGCCAATTTCCTTGACAAACCCATCGTTTCCAGAGACTTTAATTCTATCGCCAAGCGCAAAAGGTTTGTCAGTGAGAATAGTAACGCCACCAAAGACGTTGCTTAGTGTTTCCTGCGCCGCGAGCGCGACCGCAAGACCACCAATACCAAGACCTGCGACCAGTGACGCGACATTGTAGCCGAACTTGTCGAGCACAATTATTGCCGCAATGAAGATGAGAATTATTTTACTCATTCTTCGCAAGATAGGAATTAACGCATCATCTAAATCAGTTTGTGTTTTCTGACTGAATGGAATAAGATAATATTTGATTACACCATCGATTAATCTGGTGAAGAACCACGTGAGATTAAAGATGAACATCACGAGCACAATGTTAAAGAATGTATGCTCTATTGCTTCTGTCAGCGTGAGTGATTTATACGCGATATAAAATCCAATTATAAAAATGAGGAAGACTACTGGATGTTCGCAGACTTCAATCAACATGTCATCCGCAACTGTCTGTGTTTTCTTTGTTAATACTTTAACGAAATTTTTTATCAGATAGTACGCAATTTTTCCAATGAGAATTGCACCTGTGATAATACTAAAGAAAATAATGTATTGAAGTAATGTGTTGTTGAAAAAAGTCAGTTGTAAGATTGTTGGAATTGCCATGGTTGTTTGGGTTCAAGGGTTGTTTTTATAGTTTATTGTTCTGCTTTATGCGGAAAGAGTTGTCTGTTTGCTCGTTCTTGCCATGAGGAGTAAGGAACATAAAGTCCACTTAATACTGTTGGTTCAATTCCTACAATTGCGGCGATTTCGGGATATTGAGGATTTTCCCCTGTTGCAATTGCTGCCAATGATTTTCGGACAGTATCGCTAGTCACACCTTCAGGAAAACCAGAAAGGCATGCACCACTAAGGTTCGCCAACGCAACTGTTCTTTCATATTCAAGCACTTTTATACCTTGTTTTGAAACTACTGCAATTTTAGGTGTTCCACCAACACCTTGATTGACTGTTGCTTGGTTATATGCATTAAGAGCAAAAAAAATCAAATCTTGAAGAGGAAGTTGTGTAGTATCAACACCTTGTAATTTTGTAGAAAGGTACATATGCGCGCCATCTGCTCCGGAACCTATTTCACTATGATCTTGAAAATTTTGCATTGCAGACGCTTCATTAATTGAAAAAAGCCTTACTTTATCTGCTTGCTGATCATACGCAACAACCGTAAAAATAGTATCTGCCACTTGTTTATTACGAGCATAGTTTTCCATTGCCTTATGCTGCTCCTCATAGATGAATCGTCGTTTTTGCTCCTCATCTGCGATCACTTCTGCTTTTTTTTGAATTTCTCCTTTAACATACTCAAGATAAGAACAATCCGCATTTCTTACTCTCTGTTGATGATCCCTGACTACTACCTCAATAAATTGATCCAGAGAACCACCTTTGAAACTCGAGAGAGACTTAAGAACACCGAGAACAAGATTCCCATAACCTGCACCAAACAAAACTCCGGCATAATTATTACAGCTAAATGTATCAAGCTTATTTGCGGAATCGCTTTGTCTTCCTGCTGCGGAAACTCTGCTATCAGCAATAACAATCGCTTCTTTTCCATTCGTCAACGAAATTCCCACTGTCATACACCAGAGAAACGCACCCTGTTTTTTAAAGGTTATGCATTTTTACCACTTTAAAAGGATAAACTGACAGGAACCCAAAACTATATTAACTAAAAAAACAGTATGAAGCATATGCTCAGAGAAAGATTCTTAAAAGTTTACGCAAACCTTCCCTTGAATATAAGAAAGGAGATTATTGCGGTGTTAGATAAAACAGGTCCGATTAGCTGGGATGTCGCGTATTTAGAAATACAAAATAAAACAAAGATTGGAGACATGATATTAAAGAAACTTGAAAAACTGAGGATTATCTAAGATGATAGATGAAGATATAAAAAAACTGATTATTGCACGGCTAGAAGTCTTGCCTTCTGACAAAAAGATTTCTATTGGCTCTATAGGTGAATTTACAAAAGAACAACTCATTGAGAGCGTTAAAAGAGAAGACGCAATTGGAAGAAAGATGATCCAGATTGAGCTCGAATTCTTACAAGCATTAAAAGAAGGGATCGTCACAACATGAATAAGAAAATGCTTATCACCCGTCCGGAGCATGATGACACTACACATTATTTATCCCATTGGAGTAAAAAAGCAATTGCTCTAGCACAAGAAAAAGGAATTACTGTCTTTGATCTTTCACGAGAGAAAGCAAACAGAGATAAAACAGAAGGAATCTTGAAAAAACAAGAACCTGGACTGGTTATTTTTAATGGGCATGGCAGAGAAGATGCTGTTGGAGGTCATAAAGATGAACCGCTCGTTATTGCAAAACAAAATGACGCACTCTTAAGAGAAAAGATAACCTACGCAATTTCTTGCCGTTCCGCAAAAGTATTAGGCTCTGAAAGCATTAAACAAGGAGCAAAAGCATATCTTGGTTATGAAGAGGATTTTATTTTTTTCTATGAACCCAAAAGAATAACCGAACCACTTACAGACAAAACCGCAGAACTCTTTTTAGAACCATCTCACGAAGCGATGCTTTCTCTTATAAAAGGCAATACAGTAGAAGAAGCAGAGAGAAGAACAAAAAATATGTTTAAGGAAAATATACAGCGGCTTCTCTCCAGTGAAGCGACAAAAGAAGAAACAAGCATGGCACGATATCTTTGGTGGAATATGAAACATCTCATCGCGCATGGAGATAAGACCGCTACTTTCTAGTTGATTCACCACTCCCAAAGGATAAACTATTTAAGACAGCTGCTATTTTTCTCCTTTATGGAGATAAGAATACCACTAGAAAATCCCGTTGACGCGCTGCGCCGCCTCCAGCGAGAGCGAGCAATCCTTGCCCAAACACGCTGGGCTCCAGTCCATAACTATGCCCATTATGATGATGTTGCTGATAAATTTAATGACTGGGCATCAGACTATTTTGGGAATACATATGACGTACAACTCGCAAAAGCGCCAGAAGTGCATTTACTTTTTTCTGAGATGGTGCTTCCTCTTCTCCGACCTGCATCAGAAATTCTTGACGTGGGGTGCGGAACGGGTTTAGTAGGAGCACCATTTGTTGCATCTGGGCACACTGTTGATGGCATTGATATTTCTCGAGAAATGCTGAAAAAAACAAAAGAACGAGGATATAGAGATACGTGGAAACAAAATATTGTCCATGGAATAGACCTCAAAGACAGAAAATATGACGCGCTCATTTCTGTCGGGGTTTTTGGGGAATATGTGCCACCTGTTCTTGCGCTGCAACGCGCATTGCCTTATCTTAGACAGCGAGCAGTCGTTGCTTTTACAACAGAGAAGACAACCACAAATCTTGATGACGTGCTTGATGTGCTTCGACAGTATAGATTTATTGATCATACTCCTGTTGAACGAGCAGTGTATAATGAAAAAAAGGCAAATTTAATTCCGCAAGATTATTATTACATTACTGCAGTGAGGATGTAGTTCTTTCAAAACCAAAAACATTAATAAGAATACACTTTCTCATTTCTTCATGCCAACCAAAGGACTCAAAGTAGGTCTTGAAATTCATCAGCAAGTCGCTGGAAAAAAATTATTCTGCAATTGCCCTGCTGAACTTGCAACTGAAGATGAAAAACCAAACCTCATAGTCAAACGATTCCTTCGCGCAGTTGTCGGGGAAACTGGTGAAATAGATATTGCCGCTGCACACGAACAAAAAAAACAAAAATATTTCCTCTATAATTGTTACGACGCGTATAATTGTCTTGTGGACATTGATGAAGAACCCCCACAACCAATAAACAAAGAAGCGCTCGAAACCGCGCTTGTTGTCGCGCAATTATTGCACGCGCATATTGTTGATGAAATTCAAGTGATGCGAAAAACTGTTGTCGATGGTTCCAACACGACTGGCTTTCAACGAACCTCTCTCGTCGCGCAAAATGGCTTTATCGAAGTCGATGGCAGAAAAATAGGAGTTGACACGATTTGCTTAGAAGAAGATTCCGCAAAAATCGTTGAAAGAAAAGGTGACTTTGACGTTTATGATTTATCCCGGCTTGGTGTTCCACTCATTGAAATCGCGACTGACGCAAGCATCGACAGTCCTGAACTCGCGCAAAAAGTCGCTGAAAAAATTGGCATGGTCCTTCGTTCTACCGGAAAGGTTAAACGAGGTCTTGGCACTATTCGACAAGACGTCAATGTCTCGATTACAGGAGGACAACGGGTAGAAATTAAAGGCGCGCAAGATTTGAAGTTGGTTCCCACTATTGTTAAAAATGAAATGCAGCGACAACAAACACTGCTTGATGTTCAAAAACAACTTGGTAAATTCGCGATTGAAAAAGATTTTATTGACGTTACTCCTGTTCTTGAGAAGTGTTCATCTAAGATTGTCCAGAATATATTAAATGAAAATGGCGTGATTTATGGATTAAAGTTAGACGGTTTTGCAGGATTGCTTGGCAAAGAAACAATGCCTGGCAAACGAATTGGCTCTGAACTCTCGATGTACGCGAAAGCCGCGGCAGGCGTTGGTGGCTTATTTCACAGTGATGAACTTCCTAAATATGGCATTGAACAAGAGTATGTTGATCTTGTCAAGAAGAAGTTAGGTTGTGGTGTGAAAGATGGATTTGTGATTATCGCTGATCAACGCGAGAAAGTATTACGCGCACTTGAAGCAGTGTATGATCGTGTACTTTCTTTGCAGCATGGCGTACTCAAAGAAGTTCGCAACGCACATGAAGATGGAACAACATCCTTCATGCGACCAATCCCTGGCGCTAGCCGTATGTATCCTGAAACAGATGTCATGCCGCTTGTTGCTGATGTGAGTGACTTAAAATTACCAAAATTACTTGAAGAAAGTTCTGCTGATTTTGTCAAGCTTGGGCTCGCAAAAGATCTTGCGGATTTAATTGCGAAATCTGGCAAGGCTGCTGTTTTTGAAAAATGGATAGCGCAGTTCTCCCAACTAAAACCCGCGTTTATCGCGGAAACTATGATCCCAAAAATTCGTGAAGTGAAAAGAAAATACAATGTTGAGATTGAGAAAATTACTGATGAGAAACTTGAAGAAGTCTTTGCGCAACTTGATAAAGGCAGTGTTCCAAAAGAAGCACTTGATGATGTGCTTCTTGATCTCGCAAAAGAAGAAACGTGTGATTTTTCCAAATATCAAAGTATGAATGATGCTGCGCTTGAGAATATCTTGAAGAAAATTGTTGCGGATGGCAAAGGAGCGCCGCTTGGAACGCTCATGGGATTTGCGATGAAAGAACTTCGCGGCAAAGCTGATGGAAAAAAGATCAATGAGATTTTACGAAGATTGATTGTGTAGAAAAAGAAATTAAAAAAAGAAAATGAAGAGAAAATTATTTGCCCATTACTGTTTCCATTATTCTTGCTTCAACAACGTATGGATCAACATTTGCACAAGGTCGTCTGTCTTCAAGGTATCCTTTATGGTCCACTGCAACTTGCCATGGGATTCTTATGCTTGCTCCTCTATCAGAAACTCCTGCTCTGAACTCTCTGAAACTACACGTTTCATGATGGCCTGTTAATCTATCTTGAATTCCATCGCCATACACTCTAATATGCGCGTCATGATTTCTTCGCAACCGCTCAATTATCTCAGAGAAACCTACATCACTTTCTCGCATTGCTTTGTTTGAGAAGTTTGTATGCATGCCCGCACCATTCCAGTCTTTCTCTGGTTTTGCAGCAAGAGACGCAATAACGCCGTACTCTTCCGCGATTCTGTTCATAAGATATCTTGCAATGATTAAATCATCCGCTACTCTCAATGGGTCACTTGCTGGTGTTCCGTTACCCATTTGGTACTCCCATTGCCCAGGCATAACTTCTCCATTTGCTCCCGCAATTACTAACTTTGCATCGAGACACGCGAAAAGATGTTTTTCCATAATCTCTCTTCCAAAAATTCTATCTCCTCCTACTCCACAATAATATGGACCTTGTTTTCCTGGAAAACCTTTTTTTGGGAAGCCTAATGGTCTTCCAACTCCTCCTTGATCTGCTCTCATAAATGTATACTCCTGTTCTAAGCCAAACCAAAATTCTGCTGCTTTATGCGCCTCCACTTGTGCACGAAGTAACGCACGAGTGTTAGAAGGATGCGGTGTGTCTCCTGGAACAATCATGACTTCATTTAATACTAAGATAGAAAGATATTCTGGTCGTATTCGAGATCGTATTGGATCATGATAAACACGAACTGGTCTTAGAACGCAATCAGATGCATGACCTTCTGCTTGCTCTGTGCTACTCCCATCAAATCCCCATGTTGGAATTCTTTTTATCCCTTCATCAGGAAGCGTTAATGCATCTATTGTTGTTCCATCTTCTCCATCAAACACTTTTGGCTTTCCACGGATCGATGCTGTTGGATTTACCCCATCCAACCACAAATATTCTGCAATTACTTTCATACCTAAACCCCTCCTTTTTTTTACTTCTTGTTTGCTGGGACAAACTAGAATTATTTGGATTGTATGGTATTAATACTTATTTTAGAATTTTTGAAACAAATGTTTCTTAATTTTATGAAAAATGAATATTTGTTGAACAAAAGACATATAAATTGCAACAGACTAAACAAAACAACAAAATGAATATCGACAATAAAGACAAAGCGATTCTCAACGCGCTTCTCGAAAACAGCAGACTCAGTCTTCGAGAAATTGCAAAAAAGACAGGGATGAGCACTGCAACTGTTATGCATCGGATGCATGCTCTTGAAAAAGAAAAAATAATTGGACATTATGGCGCGCAGCTCGATTATGAAAAATTAGGATACGACATCACTATTATCGTTGAAGTGCAAGTCAGCAAAGGAAAACTGGAGCAAGTGGAGAAAAAGATTGCGTTACATCCCAATGTTGTTGCTGTCTACGATGTGACTGGCGCATTTGATGTGGTGATTATTGCACGATTTAGAAATAGGAAACTTATGGACGCATTTTTGAAACATATTCAGACGTTTGATTTTGTGTTGCGAACAAATACACAATTAGTTTTGAAGACCATGAAAGAAGAAAGGATTAAGGTGCAATAATTCTTGTAGAAAGAAATTATTTCTTTTCAAGAATTTTTACAATTTCGTTGAACACTACTTGAATTTCCTGATCTCCGTTCACTTCACGCAACATTTTTTTCTTTTTGTAATACTGAATTAATGGAGCAGTCAGTGTTCTGTAGGTTTCCATACGTTTGTGCACTGTTTCTGGCTTGTCATCATCGCGCTGCATGAGCTTTTCTCCGCATTTGTCACAGATGTCTTTCTTCTTTGGAGGATTTGTCTCGATGTGAAATACAGCACTGCACTTTGGACAAGAACGTCTTCCTGAGAGTCGTTTGATGAGCACTGCTTCATCCACGATGAGAGAAATTACTGCGTCTAATTTTTGTTTTATTTCTTTAAGTAAATGATCAAACCCTTCTGCCTGCGGAATTGTTCGCGGAAATCCATCAAGAAGATAACCGTTTTTGCAATCTGATTTCTGCAATCGTTCTTTGACTAAGCCAATGGTGATGCTGTCATCGATGAGCTTTCCTTCTTTCATCAACGCGTCTGCTTTTTTCCCCAAAGGAGTTTGTTCTTTAATCGCTTGCCGAAACATATCGCCTGTAGAAATCTGGGGAATGGTATATTTTTTACAGATGCGCTGTGCTTGTGTTCCTTTGCCAACACCAGGTGGACCGAGAAAGATGATTCGCATGAGTATTGTTTACCTGCGGTGCTTTATATTGTTTTTGTGTTTTAGGCTTTCTTTAGAAGTTTTAGAGTATTGCTTATTATGTTAAATAATTCTTTATTCCCCTCCAACTTTATCTTTTTGATATTCTTTTTGTACTGCTCTTGTTTTTCGAGAAACATGTTGAAATTTTCTTCTGTAATCTCCTTCACTGCCATGCCATACTGCAGTTTGTTGATATAATGTCCATTTACAATCTGCTCAAACTGCCGCCTTATTGGAATGGAAAAAATTGGTTTTTGCAAACACAGTGCTTCACTTAACGTTGTAAAACCACCATTGATTATCACTGCATCCGCTGTTGCAAGATCTTTCACATACTCTTCTTTGTTGAATTTTTTGAAGAGCAGATTTTCTTCTCTTGCTTCTTTATTGAATCCGTAGATGATAAATTGTTTGTTGATCTTCTTTAATATGGGAAGCATTCGTTTGTAACTCGGCGAGGTTTGATAGACAAAAATGTGTTTTTTGTTTTTTGTTTTTTTGTTCTTTATTTCCTGCACTTCCCGCTTTATCACTGGAGGAACAAGCACTGTATTTTTTTTTGTTATTTCAGTTGGAAAAAAGGTTGTAATAATTGTCTGATCTGGATTTGGAAGAAACGTGTGAATGATTATTTTGGAGTATAATTCTGTCAGGCACTGCCCTCCTATCTTGTCAATTTTTGTGTTCGTAATACTATGCTGATTGTCGATGCTGATTGTCGGAATATTGAAGAATTTTGCCCAATACAACGCAAATGGCTCGAAGTCTGTGATTATTACATCTGGTTTGTTTTTTATGAACGCGATTGGATATTGCAGTGAAGCAATCGCCATGAACGGTAATTTCGCTATATTGACTATTCCTGTCAGAAAACTGCTCACTGTATTGTTTATGTAATACATATGGAAACCAAGAATTCGCTTGATAGGGAAGTATTGTTTGAGAAATTTGTAGCCCTTTCCATGACTGAAAATATGCACGGCGTTGTCTTTTCTTAATTCGTCGATAATTGTTTTCGCGCGGATTGCGTGCCCGTTGCCTTCTCCCGCGACGCCATAAAATATTGTTGCCATTGCCCTGAGAATTTCATAAGTGTATAAAAAGAATGCCTTTTGAACGCCATTTTCATTCGAAACATATATAAATGACTTGCAATTTCAAAAGTTTCATGCCAAAATTCCAAGAATCTGATCCTCAGAAACTTATTACCGCAGTAGCACAAGAACTGAAAAAACAAAGCACGTTCAAAGCTCCCGTGTGGGCATCATTCGCAAAAACAGGCGCTAACGCAGCACGTCCTCCTATGGATCCTGACTGGTGGTACGCTCGCGCAGCAGCACTTCTTCGTAAAATCGCAGTTCGCGGTCCAATCGGAACAGAAAAGCTCCGTGTTATCTACGGCGGCAGAAAACGACGAGGACACCAACCCGCGGAATTCAGAAAAACAGGCGGAAGCGCAATCAGAAAAGTATTGCAGCAACTCCAAACAGCGGGATATGTTAAATATAAAGACAAAGGCATCAAAAAAGGACGAATCATTACTCCACAAGGACTTTCTTTCCTTGACAAAGTCGCGAAAACAGTCAAAAACCAGTGATTATTATGGCACGAAATATTCATGTAAGCAGAAAATTACGATTAGCAAAAGTCGGCAAACAGACTCGATGGGCACCTTTCTGGGCAGTTCCTAAAAAGTACGGCAAAGGAAGACGAGTGCACCCTGGACGACTCACTGTTGTCAAAAGAAACTGGCGCCGCGTTAAAACAAAAGCATAAATGTGAATCCTATGGCTGAAAAACTAGAACGAACATACACCATTCCACTCCGAAGAGAATACCTCAAAGTTCCTCAATACAGACGAACTGAAAAAGCATCTCGCGCGCTTCGCGAATTCCTCGTCAAACATATGAAATCTGAAAATATCAGAATCGGCAAATTTCTTAACGAACATCTTTGGATGCATGGTATGAAAAACCCGCCACATCACGTACGCGTGAATGTTGTGAAAGTTCCAGAAGGAACTGTTTACGCAGAACTTTTCGGCAAGCCACTCAAATTTGGCAAAGATGAGAAAAAGGAAGGAAAAGCTGCGAAAGAAGAAAAGAAAGCTGAGAAATCAGTAGAAAATATTGTTGACGCAGAAGTCACTTCTGAAAAGAAAGAAACTAAAGCAAAGCCAAAGAAAGAAGCGAATAAGGAATAAATTCTTTGTTATTTTCTTCATTATGTTTATCTTATTTTTATTCGATCAATAAACTATATAAACTGCACTCCCTCATAATTTTGTATGATAAAAAAGATCATCCTTGTTGCTGACGATGAACCACACATTGTCGATCTTATCAAACTCAGTTTAGGTGCTGAAGACTATGAAATTATCGAAGCAACAGACGGCAAAGAAGTTCTCAAACTCGTCGCAAAGAAAAAACCTGATCTCATTCTTCTCGATGTCATGATGCCTGGCCTTGATGGCTACGAAGTGTGCAGAAGACTTCGGCAAAACCCCGCGACAAAAGACATTGTCATCGCAATGGTTTCCGCGAAAAAAGAAGATCATGATATTTTAACAGGCATTGACAAAGGAGCAATCGCTTACATCACCAAACCATTCAGTCCTATTGAATTGCAAGAAAAAGTCCGCGAATTACTTCGCCTCTGATTCTTGCAGGAAAACTGGAAAATTTTATATAGGAAAACAAAGAGGAAAAACAGACAGGAGTTAAGGAGGATGATGTTCATGAGGAAAATTCTAATGGTTATTGTTATTGCAGTGCTTCTTCTTGCACTTGGCGCATGCAGACAGGAAGCAAATACTACTGGGAAAACAACTGAGTCCGCAGACACTGATTCTGAGGGAGCAGACAACGAAGACGCAGAAGATAGCGAAACTACTGAAACAGAAACTGCAGACGAAAATGTTGATGTCAACGCAGATGAAGAAGCGTTTGTCCAGACAGGCAAAGCACGAGAAGAAGTTACTGTTACTATTGATGGCGCAAGCCCTTCCACTATTGTTGTTGAAAAAGGAGAACTTGTCACGCTTGTTGTATACAGCGAACGAGTAAAACCAACACAGGTTTACAATGAAGATCTTCTTGTTGACGAAAATGTGGACAGAGCAAGAACTATTGAACTCACTATCGAAACAAATGAAGAAGGCGTCTTTTACTTCACTGACAAAAACACTGGCGATGAACTGTTTAAGTTTATGGTCGCTGGCATGAGTTTTGGTCAGAGCAATTAGTAAGAATTATTTTTTCTTTTATTTATTTTTCTTGGTTTCTTAATTTTTTATTTTAGTAAGAATTGACCTAACTCAAGAACTCCTGCAATCCTGTCTGCTTTTTTTTCATACTTGCCATCACGTTCTGGTGCTCTTCCTGATATTTCTCTTCTGCTTTCTCATCCAATAATGGAACACCATAGACACCATCATAGCCGCCTTTGACGTTTATTTTTCCTGCTCTGTTTCTTTCCATGATCTCTGCAAACTCCGCGCTTGTTGCTTTGGCAATCTCGTCTATTGGCATTCGAAGAAGCACATCATATTCGGATTGTTTGTCTGTTACTAATTTTCTGTACTCTTCCCAAACTTTCTTTGTCGCAACTGCTTTTCCATGAAATTGCGCAAGAAGTTCTGAGATTGGAATTAAAGAGCGAAACGGTTTCGCGTTTTCTGGCTTGTATCCTAACGGACGATCCGCGAGTTGTTCAATGCGCTGATCAACACCAACTGTTAATTTGTTGCCGCACTTTGGACAGACATCATTCAGCTTTTTTGCTTCATCTGGATGGAAAGAAACATTGCAAACTCTATGTCCAGTCATGTGATATTTTCCAAGATTTGGATTGACTTCAATCGTTTCTTTCAAACCATTTCCTGTTTCCAACGCTTTTGCGAGCGCGTTGAACGTTGGTTCGATATTGAGAACTGTCGCTTCTCTTCCCAATCTCCACGGCCAAAAGCTATGCGTGTCTGAGAAGCTTACGAGATTGATGTTGTCCAACTCTTTCAAGCGCCAATTCATTTCAGGATTGCTTGAGAGACCAGTTTCAACTGCATGGACATTTTTTATCTGATCCTGAAACGCGTCTTTTATGCTATCGAAACCACCATTCGCGCCGTATAAGCCAAACCATGGTGTCCAGCAATTATGTACTGTTGCTGCCGAAGTAACATAAGAATTATCGTCTTCGACTTCTAAATTATAGACGAACCCCGAGTAATCAAAAGTTTCTATTTTTTTAATAGGAATATAAAAATAATGATCATCCATCCATCCATGTTTTCTCTCTAATTTTGATTTGAATTTATGAAATGATGCATCTTCCAGTAACGAAAATTCATCTCTGTAAAAGGATAATCTTTCAAAGATCATAAAATCATTTTTTGCAGTTATTGTCCTTTCACCTAAAAGATGTGGTTTCTTATTATGCGTCTCTTTAGTTATTCTAGAGATGGAAGGAAGTATGCCTAACCGTAAACAAATAATTTTCATTTCTTCTGCAAGAACCTCAGAAGTTGTCCATCCAGCATCACCTCTCCACCACCCCCTTAAAATTTCAGCTTGTTTAGATAATGGCAGATAGAGCATCCATTGAGGGAGCTGTTTAGAAAATGCTCTTTTAGGTTTTTCTTTTTCATAAAATAAAGTTTCAAACATCTCCACTAATGGCTTAGAGAAGAAATATAATTCATACCCATTTCTTTCCCTCACTTTTGTTATTTTTATCCCAAAACATCTTTCCATGAGAAGAGTGACATCGTCTATATACCCTTTTTCAGTAGGACCAAAGGAAAATTGTAATACACTATTTTTTTTATTAATATAACCCTCTGCTAAGAAATATCCAACAAGCCGACAGAAATCATTATCTGTTTCTATGATATTCTTTATAGGTTTATCTTGTCTTCCTGATTTTGGGATTATGGTAAGTTCAGAGATTTTATAATTACACTTTTCTATAAAATCCGATAAATTAATATTTTTTGAATCTTTTATTTCTTTAATTCGGGGATATAATATAATATCATTTTTTTCTAAATTTTTTGCCTGTATCCATTCTGATTTATAATAATTATAATGTTTTTTAGTACAACTATGTTTTCCCTGAGCAGTACTATTAGGTTTACAGAGCCCTCCTACAAAACTACAGTTTTTAACAGGTTTTATGGCGAGAAATGGGTGCTCTTCAGTTACCGCTACTCCTTCTCTAAAATAATAAGGCTGAATTTTATAAGCTTTACCTTTATATTGCCTATTGAATATCTGTTTTATTTTTTTGAAATTACCTTTGTGTGTTAAAACCATATCACCTACTTTTATATTAGAGATGGCTTTTGCTTTTGGATTACAAACAACTTTTTCATTGGGTAGAAGACAATGCGCGGGGATAACCTGGATGCGCTCATCTATTGCTTTCATTTTTTCAACTAATTCTGGACAAGGAATTTTGAAAATTGGTCTGCCATCGTAGTCTACTCTTCCTCTGGTGAGCAAGAATTTTGTGATTTCGTCCACTGCCTGAAAACTTGGCGCGAAAATGAGATTGTGAATTTTTCTGCCTTTGTTATTATGCGTGTAAATTAAGGAAATCTCTGTTTGCAGAATGAAATTAAATCCTGTCGCTGTTTGAAAGAACCCACTGTCTTTTTCTGTTTCTGTTAAAGAGGATTTGAGTTCCTGAATCCATTTTGGATGGGTAAAATCTCCTGTGCCTAAGAGATTGACGCCTTTTATTTTTGCCCACTTTTCGAGATTGAGAATGGTGAGATCTTTTGAGCATGCTCGTGAATATTTGCTGTGAATGTGCATGTCCGCGATGAATTCCATGAGAAAAACGAAGGGCTGCGCTGTTTAAATGATTTGTTGTTTAGGCCGCTACCTGACGATACCTTGCAGTTAATTGAGCAATTTCTCTATCTAGTTTTTCAATAGCTGTTTTTACTTCAAGATCTTGATATTCTACATCTGTCTTTTGCCTACTGACACTTCTGATTTCTGCTAATAGAGAAGGATTGTTTTTCCGCAGATGCATTAATCTTCTATTTAAATTAAGTATTGCAAGCTGTAATTTTCGCCTTTGTTCTTGGAGCTCTGCTTTTGTTGCTTGATAGTCTTGAATCTGTATCACTATTCTTTCTTTGACTCTTTTAGGATCTGGACTTCGAAATGTGTCCAAAATGGTGTCGAGGATGCTCATTCTTACCTCTTCACTTTCCTCTCCACATCCGCAACTGCCAACGTTGTCTTCACCACAGAATCTGGATTCAAAGACATGGACTCAATTCCACACTCGACGAGGAACTTCGCGAATTCGATATTATCGCTTGGCGCCTGCCCACAGAAACCCATGTGCTTCTTCATTTTATTCGCGACATGGACAACACGCTGAACAAGAAGCTTGACCGCTTCGTTGCTCTCGTTATAGACATGCGCGACTAACGCTGAATCACGATCAACTCCTAACGTGAGTTGCGTGAGATCATTTGAACCAATCGAGAATCCATCAAAAATGCTGAGGAATTCTTCTGCCAAGATGACATTAGAGGGGATTTCGCACATCACATAGACCTGCAAGCCATTCTTGCCCTGTACCAGTCCTTGTTTTTTCATGACGTCCAATACTTTTTTCCCTTCTTCAATTGTTCGACAGAACGGAATCATGACTTTGACATTGGTCAAGCCAATTGTTTCTCTGACTCTTCTCATTGCTTTACATTCTAACTCAAATCCTTCCTGATAATCTGTATAATACCGAGACGCGCCACGCCAGCCAATCATTGGGTTATCTTCCTTTGGTTCATACAAATGACCCCCAATAAGATTCGCATACTCATTGCTCTTGAAGTCACTCATCCTGACAATCACATCTTTTGGATAAAACGCTGCACCAATTGTCGCGATGCCCTGGCTGAGTTTGTCAATAAAAAATTCCTTTTTATCTTTGTAATTGTATGTTATTTCTTCAATCTCCTCTTTGAGCTTTTTATCTTTCAATTCATCAAAATGAATTAACGCTTTTGGATGCACTTTAATGTACGAACTTATAATAAACTCTTGTCGCGCTAATCCCACGCCGCTATTTGGCAAAAATGATTTCTCAAACGCCTGCTCAGGCGCCGCAAGATTCATCATGATTTTTGTTTTTGTTTCTGGAATTTTTTTCAGATCCGTGACCTTAACATTTATTTTCAACAATCCATCATAAACGATTGCTTCATCGCCACTCGAACAGTCTACTGTCACTTTTTGACCTTGCTTTATTTTTTCTGTCCCATTATTTGTTCCGACGACACATGGGACTCCTAACTCTCTGCTGACAATCGCCGCGTGACAGTTATTGACTACAACTGGAGTATATCTCTCTGTAAAGACAACATAGTTATGATTATCCGCGACAGTAATATTGTACACATCCTGCTCACCACAATCATGAGCGAATGAAACTCTCTGCATTCTTGTATCTGATAGTAAAACATGTTCAATTCTTTGCGCATACTCTGGAGAAAGAAACTTTTTTGCAGCATCTATTTTTTTTGCATCTAATAAAAGATTTTTACCTAAACTTGTGGAGAAATGTCCAATGTACTTGCTTCCTCCTAAAAGCTGCCTTGCACTAAAAAATCTTGTTCCTATTCTTTTTCTTTCTTCTTTCCCTTTAACTCTTTTTGTCCATTTACAAATTTCATCTACTTTTTCAACAATCTGGATGTTCCAAATTGTTCTGTTTACTGTTGCTTGCGGAACAATTCCAATTCTAAGGCAGCCCACGATTATTGCCTGAAACAGATATTCCTTAGAACAATAAATATTAATTCTATTTTTTTCTGCGCTTAATGACCCATCGCCATCAATAACTCCCGCAAGGAAAGAATAAATAAGAGATTCATCCGCTTTCAGGAGCGTTTGCGTTATTGTCTGCTGTTCCCGAAGCAGCGTATACGCAACCTCTTTGCTATAACAGCGATACGCATTCGCATTGCCAATCGCTGGTTTTCCTCTAATCTCTCCACTACTTGTTTTTTTGACTGACACGCTAAACTCTTTATTGTATGTTTCATTTAAGCATGTATTTACATATTCAATAAATTCTTTTTTTTCTTCTGTTTCTTTCTGAATAAACTGTACTTCACCATGTGTTCTAGAGGTATAAATGCTCCCATCTGTGCTTATTGCACCTAAAAGGTATGCTAGTGCTTTTTGTTTTTCAGTTGATTCTGTAAGCGCTGGAATTTTTTGCGCACACAAAAGCATTTGCTGTTCATGAAGCATCTGTTGAATTTCTTTATCAACTAATTGAGCATCATTAAAGGTGAGCATTTTATGATTTGGCGTAAGCCGCAATGTGTTGCCCTTCATTCTCCCTGTCAATGATGTTTCAATTTCAATAACTTCTGCTCTTCTTTTCATGGAAGCAATAACCGGCTTCCACTCTACTTTGAGCGTCTTCCTGTTTAACGAAGGAACTTCAATCTCCTCATGATTGTCATAAATCTCTTCAATATTTCTAAATCCTTTATTTGTTAAAATTTTAGTGCCTGCTGGAAAACACGTCCTCCCCCCACTATTCGTGACAATCGCACTCGCAATCTTCATAATTGGTTCCCAATCCGGATCTGTCATTTCTGTGACCAAAACTTGCCCTTTCTTGAACTGCGAAATATCCTTGACATCCTTGATTATTGCCGCCGCTCCTTGACCAATCTTTTCGCCAACCGCTTTTCCAATAACCACTACTTTTCCTTTTTTCGCGAGCCCATACTCTTTTAACTGCGTCAAATCCTGTTGTGAATGCACTGTTTCTGGACGAGCCTGCACAATAAATAATTGGTTTGTGACGCCATCTTTTGCCCATTCCATATCCATTGGTTTGAACTTTCCTGCTTTTCGCGAATAATGATCTTCAATAATGCACGCCCATTTTGAGAGGGTTAAAATTTCATCATCAGTGAGCACGAATTTCTTTCGCTGGTCTTCTGAAACCGCGACAGTCTTTGTTGTCTGCTGCACTTTATCACTATACACCATCATTATTTTTTTCTCGCCAACACGTTTTGATAAAATTGATTTATGCCCTGTTTTTAATGTTGGCTTAAACACATAATACTCATCTGGGTTGACTGCGCCCTGAACGACGGTTTCTCCAAGACCATACGCCGCTGTAACGAAGACCGCGTTTTGAAATCCTGTTTCTGTATCAATTGAAAACATAACGCCAGAACACGCCTTATCGCTACGCACCATCTTCTGGACACCAATACTTAATCCAATAGAAAAATGGTCAAAGCCCTTGTCCACTCTGTAGGAAATCGCACGATTGGTGAAGAGAGACGCAAAACAATTCTTACACGCGTTAATCAAGTCACTGTCTCCACGAATATTCAGATAGGTCTCCTGCTGGCCCGCAAAACTCGCGTCTGGCAAATCTTCTGCTGTCGCGCTCGATCGCACCGCGACATCTGTTCTGCTCCCATATAGCTTGCACATCTTTTGATATGCCGCTATGATTTCCACCGCAAGCTCTTCTGGAAACTTCGCGGTTCTGATAATCTCTCGTACTTTATGCCCTCGTTCCGCAAGATCAGAAACATTCTGTGTATCTAATCCTTTCAAAATTTGCTGGATACTTGCTTTAATTCCTGCTTTCTCCACAAGATAATGATACGCGTACGCGGTTACCGCAAAGCCATTGGGGATCCGTACTCCTTGCGGAACAAGAATTCTATACATTTCACCCAACGACGCGTTTTTGCCGCCCACGATTGGGACGTCTTCAATACCTAACTCATCAAACCAGAGAATAAATTTTGTTGCTTTTGTGTTCATGCCTGTTTTTTTGTCACTTCATAAATATAAATCTTTTTATAATGGAGTGTCTCGTTGCTCTCCTATGATGCTTTTTGTTTTATCACAAAAGAATTTGCCTCTTGCCCAGGCAGAGGTTGCTTCGTTTTATACTCTTCACAAAACCAAAGAAAACTATGCTTTTGTGTCTTCTAAAAAGAAAATTGACCTTCCACTCGCGTTCACCAAAGAAACTCATGCTATTCTTTTTTCCTGCTCTAAAAAAAATCTTGAAAAGCAGATTAAGAAATATGCCTGGAACAAAAAAATCAAAGGAAGCTTTTGCGTGCGGAGCGATATACAAGAAATTGAACGAAAATTAGGAGGTATGATCTGGGATACATTGAAGAAACCTGTCGTTGATCTTGAACATCCAGATAGTTTGATTCACTTCTTTTTTCTTGGGAATACTGTGTATGCTGGCTTGCGCTTATGGAAAAATGATAACGCGTTTTTGCAGCGAAAAGCACAACTTCGCCCTGGATTTTATCCCGCATCCCTTGATCCGCAACTTGCGCTTGGGCTTGTGAATTTATCTTCTGCAAAAAAAAATGCTGTTGTTGTTGATCCCTTTTGCGGCACTGGCGGCATTTTACTGGAAGCTGCTTTTTCTGGACGGAAGGCAGTTGGCTTTGACATTAGCCCCTGGATGCTCGAGAAATGTAAACAGAATTTGCACCATTACAAGATTACGAAAAAAGTTGTTTCTATTGCAGCAGGAGACGCGACAACATTCAGAAAAAAATGCGCCGCGATTGTGACAGAACTTCCCTTTGGAAAAAATACTCGATCACAGAATCTTCTTTCTTTGTATACGCGCTTTTTGGAAAACGCAAAGAAAAATACAAACACGATTGTGGTGGGATTTCCTGATTTTGTGGATTACAAAAAGATTTGCAGAAAAACTGGGTGGAACATAATACATGATTTTCGATGGTATTTGCATCAGACATTATCGAAACATGTTGTTGTGTTGAAGAGAGTGAAAAGATAAATAATATTTAGAATAATGAGGTATTGAACTCTCCATACTTTATCATGAGTTTTGCAAGCCCGTAATCTTTACTTGTTACAAGAACGCTTCCTCGTAATTGTTGGAGAGCTTGAGTAACTGCTTCATGGGGTTCAATTAAGCCTATACTCGCCCTTGCATGGAAAACATGCTCTGCATCAACAACAATTCCCGCATGAATCGGTCTGAAACCAGCATACCAAAATCTTACATCTCCAAATTCGCTCACTTCTGATGGACTTATGGAGCCTAATATATCTCCCACCTTATCGCTACTCACAATTGCACCTGCTCTCAAAACACCTGCATAATGAAGCGCTGTTTCTATTCCACTTCTTCCATAAATACTGCCGTTTACTGCTTCAAGATTTGCAAGAATGTCTCTTTGCGCTTTTGATGCACGATCATCAAGTATACCTACATATTTTCCAATATCCATAAAATTCAGAACTTTCCACTGCTTTATAAAATTTTTGACTTGCAAATATGTTTATTTGACCTTTTCCATCGCATCCAACGCAAATTTCACCTGCGCTGGCGTTGGCGCGACATTTTTTTGTGAGAAATTCTGCGCAAGAACCGCAAGGTGGCGGAGCTCTGGAGACGCTGCCCACTGTTCTTTTGGAATTTTTTCTTTTACTTCTTTAAAACAATGAATAATGAGATTTCCTGATGCTTTTTCAAACGCAGACAATTCTTTTTTTTGGACTGTTCGCACTTGTTCTGCGATTATTTCTTCTTCCTCTCGCTTTTCTTCCGCAGCTTCCTGTTCTACTGCTTCAGTAATTATGGAAGGAATCTGCTTTTCAAGAATAACAGCTGCTGTTTGGGAGGGGGATTGCGCGGGATTCATCGCCGCTGACACTGCCGCGATTTCTGTGCCTGCTGTCTGCGTAACTTCATTCAACGCGGCATTGAAATCAATGCCCAGAATTACCGCGTTAATGTCATTTGGATCATTTGAAGTGTTTCCCTGGATGACCATGCTCTCTTCTGGATAAACAAGATGTACTGCTTCTGGCGATTCGCCTAAAATATGCTGCGTTCCACTTAATGCATTGACCACTAACGTATCCTGCTCAAGCTCGTGTGTAATAGAAGTTGATATTTCTTTTTCTTTTTGTTCTACTTCTTCTGGCGTTGGCTCTTTCCACCGCGGCGCTGCTTCTTGTGGCTGCGCTGCTTTTTGCAGACTCTCCTTGTACCATTCCGCGTCTCTCGCGCCAAGAATAGAAATTACTTCTTTGTAAATCGCGAAATCCACTTCCTGCGGCTTGCCAAATATTTGTTCTATTGTGTTTCCGAGCAACGTGAGCTCGCCAATATGCCTGTCTGTAATTTTCTGCTTTTTACTGTATTCTTCTTGCATGTAAATTTTCGCAATTTTATTGGTGTCAAAATCTCGTTCTAACATGAATGGCTGTTTGCCTACTTCAATCGACGCAATGTTCAATGATTTTTTTGTGATGAAATATTTGTCTAGACTGATTAATCCTGAATTTAACGCTGTTCCTAATCCTTTACAGCCGAGAATAAGCACTTCTTCTTTATTCATTTTGTAACTCGTGTGAATTACTCCTGACGCTTGGCTGTCTATCATTTTTTGGACGATGATCGCAAACTGCGTTTCTTTTTGTGTTTGTTTGGGTTCTTCTTTTTTCTGTTCTTCTATTTTACTTTTAATCATTACAGATATGGCTTCTGGATTGTAAAAAGATGCCCAGACATTGAGAATCGCATTTTCTATGTTTTGCATCCCTTGAACTCCTAACATAGATTCGTGTAGATTTGCTTGTTCATCATGGATTGGAGAAGGTCGTAGAACCACTATTGGTTCTTCGCCTGTTTCCATCAGATCGTTTAAAGAATGTGTTTCGTCAATGTTCAACGCATAATACGCGTCATGAACTTCTTCTCGTAATTCTTCTGGTAATGGCGCGTTGAGGATGAGTAGTTTTATCGCGTCGCTTGCTTCTTGTATTTTTGTCTCATTCTCTTCTTCTATTTTCTCAAGCATTTCTTTTGCCTGTTTTTTTATGTGATTGTTTGTGAGAAATTGATCAAACGCTGTGGCTGTGATGATGAATGTGGGAGGAACGGAGAATTTTTGCGAAAGTACTGCAAGACGTATTGCTTTTTCTCCAACAATATGCAAGGACTCTTTTGTTGCTTTTTTCAGCGTTACTATATTTGTCACGATTATCACTTTTATCTCTACATCTGTTCTATTTAAAGATATTGAAAGCTTGGTCTATGCTCTCTTTTTCGTTTGATATGTTTTAGATAATTTTTTATTGTCTTTACTTCCATAATACCCCAATGCTCCTTAAGGAGCATTGGGTCCCCCTGACATTTTGCTTTGCTTGTGCGTGTTTTTTCTTGTAGGCTGAAATAAATAGCTGCCTCTGCATTTTATTCGCCTTACAGTCCTTTTGAATCTCCATTCTTTTATTATTTAATTTTAGAGAGAAAACATACTTAAATAATGAGAATGAAATGAAAGAGAATAAGAAAATCAGACTATTACTCACGCCGCTTTTCTATGGACTACCTGACGCACTTGCGGTTTCTGCCTTTTTGCCGCATCATAGGCCTTCATCTCAATGTGACAGCGTGCTTTCATTTTAATGACATAATGCCGCGCATGATTAATATGCTGCTCAAGGACAGGAACTCTTTGCTTTTGACTTTGTCTTGATAATTCCTGAGAAACTGTTCCTATCTGGACGATATAATTGATTAAATATTGCAGCGCATGACGCATGTCTTTTTCCATTGTCTGCAACTGCGTTTTCTCGCCGGACTGATGCAGCGCATGCAGCTTGTCTGTCTTTTTTTGCATTAAATGAATGAGACACTGACTATTACTCGCAACAGGAATGCCAATCATTCTTTTTATTGCATCTGTTTTCTCTTTTACCGCAGCATGATTTGCTGCCTTTGCATTATCTTCCATCGACGAGAGAATGGCAGAAATTCGCGTAATGTTTGACGTGAAATCATGATACGGATTGCTTATCCCTAGTACTTGCTGAATGAGATGGATGACCATGACAATTCTTGAGGGGATGGAATTAATAAGGGTTACTGAATTCGAGACTACGTGTTTGTTTTATGTCACCCCTCCTTAATGATAAATTATGACAACATTTATAAATAGAGTTTTGTTTCTAAGATCCCTCATGGCAGATATTACTTCGCTTATTGACGCAGGGTTTAGGGCTCTTGATTCTGGAGATTATACTGCTGCGCTATCATCTTTTACTCCTTGTATTTCTGAAGGCTTACCGCCTGCCCCATCCTTTAACATTCAGTATGGTTTAGCATTATCTTATTTTGGTCTGTATAGACAAAACTCAGATACAGCTGCTCTTGAAAATGCGATAGCTCATGGAGAACAAGCAGCTGAAGTTTATGAACGACGATATGACTTGCAACTCCTTCTCGGCCAATGTTACGCAGCACAGCACCAGCAAACACAAGAGCTTTCTCTTAAAGACAAGGCGCAACATGCTTATAATATGAGTAGAACTTATATTCCCAAAACAGTTGGAAGTGAAGAGAGAATTGCTTTAGATGAAAGAATTAATATCCTTCTTTTGGAACTCGAGGGAAACTAATGGCAATTCGATTTTATCACGTCGATGATGCATTTGGGTGTTTTTCTAATTTTGCACTTTATGAATTAACAATAGATGATAAAGTCTGGCCTACATCTGAACATTTTTTTCAGGCACAAAAATTTTCGCATAATTCTCGTTATCAAGAAAAAATACGGGGGGCTAGAACACCACATTTTGCAGCAGATCTTGGTCGCGATAGAAACTATCCAATTCGACGAGATTGGGACACTGTCAAAGATGATTATATGCGATGGGTCGTGTTGGAGAAATTTGCGCAGTACCCTGATCTTGGTGATCTACTCTTATCAACAGGAGATGAAAGAATTATCGAAGCAACTCCTAAAGACAATTACTGGGGTGTCGGAAGAGACGGAAGAGGAAGAAACATGCTTGGAGTCATCCTTGGTGAAGTTCGTCGAGAATTACACATGCAAAGAGATTATTTAGGTACTTCGAATGTTATTCCATTTGTACCTATTCCTGAACGCATAGAAGGTGCTGCTCATCAAAATCCTGCGTATTTGTATAGAGAGCATATTTTCAGAAAACTAAAACGTGTTGCTTAATTTTTCTTACTATCTTACTACTGCATCAGCAGGGATTTCCGCAACGCTTGTTTTTGTTGGCGCTAGCAAAAATTCCACATTCTTTTTTCGTAATCTTTCTACCCTTGTATCTCGTCCAGTTGCACGGCGAATTTCGTCAGGAGGCATGAGATGACCTTTTACTTTTGCGACGTTCACTGCGACTGGCCTTCCAAAATGTCGAGCAGTGTCAACATCAGCAGTAAGAGAGATGAATTGCGTGTTTGGATCATTCGCTGGATTAAGAATATGGTCCAGAACAGAAACCTTTCCGTCGGGTTTTTTCGCGGTTATGCCTACCCCTTTAAGTACCTTCTGATAGTCTGCATCTGACAACCCACGAAAGAGATATCCTTTCGCGATTGCATCTTGCGGAGAATATTTCAAGATTTTCCCTAACTCTTTTGATGGGGCAAAGCGCAATTCTGTTTCAAAATTGTTCGCAATATACGCTTCTAACTCAATAATTTTTTGCACAAGAGTTTCTGCTTTCGTGAAGTTGTATTGATTCTCTATATCCATGAGTGCTTCATCAGCCGCACGAGCAATTGCTTCCGCCGCCTTCATTAAATTTGCAGACCCTGTTTCTTCTTTAATCGCAGCAAATTGTTTTATATTAAAACGCTGAATAATGAGAAGAAGCTTTCGAATGTTTTTTATTTTTCCAGTCTCATAAACATCTGGAAAATCATCCTTCACTGCTTTTGCCAGACGAATAATCTGTTCGATATAATCCTTCGCAGTCTTTTTTCCAAATGGCCACATGATAGAAAAATTAAGAAGCTGATATTAAATAGTTTTTGATAGAGAAAAAAAAGCGGTGGAGCAATAAACACACGGAGGGATGATGCGAGTAAAATCCTTGTGCCTTGCTCCACCTCTGGGATGAGTATGATTATATGGTAGACGCAATAAATTATCGTAACTTATTTGCGTCTGCGGAATAGTGAACGCACTATTTTTATTACGATAATTTGGTGCGTTCACTATAGTTCTGGCATGTCGCCAGCGCTTAGGAAAAACGCATGTAAGGATCCGATTCCTTCAGCGGATTCTCTGTGCTCTATAGTTCCTATTTTGTTCTTTCTCTCGAGCTTGTATTGCTCATCAACTGGATCAACATAATCACGAGCGAGAAGAGGTTTTGCCTCAATAATAACCGCATTTTGAGGAACTTTTTCCTTCACCGCGTTTTGCACAATCATAGCAATATCTGCTGCTGGAATTGGTGCTTTTTCTTGTGTCGTCGTCTCTGTCATCATCGTCCCCTAATGTGTTACTTAGCAATAGTAGTGAAGGCACTTATTTATATAGTTTTTGGTTTTGTTAGTACTTTAGAGTAGTTACGCATTACAAGTATGCTTTCACAACCTTTAAAAACATCACACTTTGTATGATCTTCTTGAGGGATGAGTTTTGTACAACTTTCGAACACTTTACGACTGCGATTTTCAACAGAAACGAGTTCTCGTGAGAGTCGACTTTAATGTGCCGATGAATGAGCACGGCGATGTGACTAATGATAAACGGATTCGTGAAACATTGCCGACCATCAAATATCTCAGGCAACAAGGCGCAATGATCATCTTATTGACGCATATCGGCAGACCAAAAGGACGAGAACTAAAACTTCAGACAGACGGGATTGCGCACCGCCTGAGTCAACTTCTTGGAATGTATATTAAGAAGTTGGATGAATGCATCGGCGACGCAGTTAAAAAAGAAGTTTATTCTATGAAGCCAGGCGATGTGCTTATGCTCGAGAATGTTCGTTTCTACAAAGAAGAAGGAGAGAATAATAATGATTTTGCTCGGCAGCTTGCTACTCTCGCAGATTTTTTTGTGCAGGACGCGTTCGGTGTTTGCCATAGAGCAAACGCGTCTGTCACGCAAATTGCGCAGTTTATTCCTGCCTGTTCTGGTTTTGTTTTGCAAAAAGAACTTGAAGGATTAGGAACACTTGTGAAGCACGCGCGAAAACCATTTGTCACGATTATCGGCGGCGCAAAAGCAGACAAAATTGGCGTGATTCATAATTTACTGCCGCATCTTGATCATTTGCTGATTGGCGGGAAATTAGCAAACACATTTCTGAAAGCAGCTGGCAAAAATATTGGCGCATCCGCGTTTGACGAAGAATCACTTCCTCTCGCAACGGAACTTTTGAAAGAAAAAGATGAACGATTTTTGCTTCCTGTTGATGTTGTTGTGGCTGACAAATTTGGCGCAGACGCTTCTATCAAAGTAGTTTCTGTTGACGCGATTCCTTTTGATTGGATGGCAATTGATTTGGGTCCTGAAACACTACGACGATATACGGAAACACTGAAGCATGCCGCAACGATTGTCTGGGCTGGACCTGTTGGCGCGTATGAAATTGAAAAATTTGGACACGGCACAAAATATATCGCAGGCATGGTCGCCGCGTCTTCCGCTGTCAAAATTATTGGCGGCGGCGATAGCGCAGCTGCTGTGGAACATTTTGGTTTTAGCCATCACATGAGTCTTGTTTCTACTGGTGGCGGCGCTTCTCTTGAGTTATTACAGGGAACTCTTTTGCCTGGAATTTCCGCGCTTGTTGAGAATAAGAAGTTGTTTCCTGAGTTGTGTGCAGTTTAGTAAATTACCACTTCGTCTCCCTAATTTTCAACCAGTAACCTAAATGATTGAAAAAGACGTGCAGTGTTGGACCAACGATGATGTAAAATATGATCATGCTCCACGGAATTCTTTGGATAAATGAAATGAAGACGATTGCGCCAATAACTAGATCCAGTTGATCCCATGGAAAGAAACTATCTCCTGGCTTGACGTTGACTCTTCTTTTGATGAAACTTTTGACAAGATCTCCAAACAAAACGCCAAATCCTATAAGAAATCCTACTGTAAAGAAAGAGATTTCATTGTAATTAAAAAAACTGATTTGTTGGAAAAACGGATATTGATAGAGAAGACTTTGGATGGAGGTGATGACTATTGCAGCGAGGATGCCAAAGAAAAATCCGCGATATGTTTTGTGATTTCCGAAGATTGGCTTATTGTCATACCATTTTCTGTTGAAGTCTATTGGAATGTTGAGGAAATTAATGCTTCTTACAAAAACAGGCATCATGTTTGCGATTGCCGCAGGGATGATGACGTAGAACGCGGTTAATAGGAATTGCGTGGTGGGGTTCATTTAAATGACCTTCTTCACTTTTCTCGAACTCATCATCGCAAAACCCATGAAGACATACGCGATCAATACATACTCTATGTGATACGCTGTTTTGAGATGGAGAAGAAATAAGATAGGAAATAAAAAGCCGTTCACTGTAATAGGAAGCCCTTCAAAATAACCATGACCTTCTGTGATATTAAATCTGCTTAATCGCAACATTCCCGCTGTAGTGAAGAAGAGGAGAATAAGAATTTCCCACCATGCTTGGAGACCGAGTGTGTACCCAAAAATTGCTGGCGCTACTCCAAACGAAACCACATCGGACAATGAATCCAATTCTTTTCCAAAATGTCTTCCTTGATCAGTTATCTTTTTGCTTATTCGCGCGACTTTACCATCAAGGAAATCAAAAATCATCGCGATGAACAAGAAAATTGCCGCGTAAATGAATTTGCTATTTATTGCGTAAAATATACAGAGCATACCAAAAAGAAGGTTTCCAATAGTAAAGAAATCCGCAACTTTGATGATATCTCTCATTTTCATTTCATTTCACCAATAACTGTTTCTCCTACGTGTACTATATCTCCTTCTTTAATTTTTAATTTTACTTTTGGAACGATAAGCGCTGTTTGGCTTCCTAGATTAATAAGTCCAATTATTTCTCCTGCGTTTACTGCATCGCCTTGTTTGACAAAGCATTCAATTCTTCTCGCGAGATATCCCGCGATCTGAATGACTTTACAGGTAATCTTGCCTTTTATTATAATTTCGTTTCTTTCATTCTCAAAAAAGCATTGCATGTTTTGGACATCTTTTACCGCGTTGAGAAATTTTCCTTCAATGTATTTTGTTTCTGTAATTTTTCCCGCAATTGGCGCGCGTTGCCAGTGAACATTATAGACGTGCAAACGGATAAGAATGATATATCCTTCTTTCGCAACGTCTTTTGTGATTAAAGGGATTTTCCCAAAGAAACCTTTTTCCGCGATTATTGGTTTTGCTTGCTTTTCATTCTTGAATTCGTATATTCTCGCGATATTTCCGTTTGCTGGGCTTATGACGAGATTGTTTTCCTTTGGAATATTTGGAGTTGGATTTCTGAGGAAGAAGAATTTCCATAGGAGCAAGAGGGTTGTGATTATTGCCGCGAGAATGATGAAAATTATTAAGATGATTTGCATACAGTTATTTTGCTGCAGAGATATATAAAGTTGTTGTCTCACTTCTTTATTCGCTTTATTACTTTTAGATTCGCCTTATCATTTTTGGTTTGCCCTATCGCTTCTGAATCCCTATGCTTTTTTATATATTTTAATATGTTTCGAATATACCACTGGTTTAGTAACCAGTGGACAAGTCCACCTTCGTTTTTTTGAAGGTGCTATATTCGTAACATGCTCAAGAACCACCGAGATCATGCCACCTATCTATAGCGACCGAAGGGAGCGGTGATCGGTGGTTCTTGACAAAAATAAGTTAATAAAAAAGAGATGAATTGTGCATGTGGACTTTGTGGAGCGATTGTTTATGTTAAGATGATGCGTGTTTACAGAATGAAAACGTAAAGCATAAGAACTGCAACCCCTCAAGTTGTGTAATGAAAAAAATATTTGTCTTCATTTGCTTCTTTTTCTTACTTAGCTGTGCTTCACAAGATGTTGTTATCATTAAAACAGTAACAAGTGAAATTCCTATTATTATTGAGATTGCTGATTCGATTGATGAGCAAGCAATCGGCTTGATGTATCGAACAGAACTTGCCGCTGATTCTGGCATGTTGTTTGTTTTTTCTGAAGAAAAGCAGCGCGTGTTTTGGATGAAAAATACAAAGATTCCACTTGATATTATTTTTGTTGAGAGTACTGGTACTATTGTTGATATTAAGGAGAATTTTGAACCGTGTGTTGTTGCTGATTGTGAGAAATATTACTCAAAACCTGCACTCTATGCGTTGGAAGTGAACGCGGGCTTTGTTGCGAAAAAGGAGATTGCTATTGGAGATTCTCTTGTGTTTGAGTAACTTTTAAATAGACTGACATGAGAAAGAGAACAATGTACTTCGCACAAGCGCCGCATCAAAAGAAAATATGGGGAATTAGGACTTCTGATGTTGAAATCCATGAACTCTTGAAAGCATGGTTCTTCGTGAGTCTTGCGTTTACTATTTTATTGAATGGCTTTTCTTTCGGTCTCGGAACGGGATTGATTTTTATTATTGCCGCAACAACTGTTGGAACTGGCTTTCTTTTGCATGAACTCATGCACAAACTTGTCGCGCAGTATTATCATTGCTGGGCAGAATTTCGCGCGGATAATATGATGTTATTGTTTGCAGTGTTTTCTTCGTTTATGGGCTTCTTATTCGCCGCGCCCGGCGCTGTCATGATTTATGGGCCGCACATTACGCCGCGACAGAATGGAATTATCTCTGCTGTCGGTCCACTTACAAATTATATTTTCGCATTATTTTTTCTTTTGATTTCTGCATTATTTCTTCATCCTTTTGTGCTCGCAACCGCAAAATATGGTTTTTTGATTAACAGCTGGCTTGGAATCTTCAATATGATTCCTTTCATGAACTTTGATGGCGCGAAAATCTTCAAATGGAATTACTTTGTCTGGGGCGGCATGGTTTGCCTTGGGATAGGACTTCTTGTGCTCAAAATTGTGCTTTTTGGCAGTGGTTAGCCGCGTTTATAAGGAGGGGTCATTTATAAATAAACTACCCAAAGACTTATATAGTACTTTGGATTACTAGTACCTGTATGGGACAACAGGAAGTTTACAACTTTTTGAAGGAGAATAAGAACAAATGGTTCACCTCTAAACAGATCAGCGAAAGCATTGATGTTTCTATTGGCTCAGTCACGATGAGTTTGAAAAAACTCAGAAAAAGTCAATTAGTAAAATACAAAAATACAGGCAAACGAAACGAGTTCAAATATATGTTCAAACCATAGATTCTTTTTTCTTGAACTCTTATTGAATGTGAGTATACCAATTCTCGATTTTGTTTAGAACCACCTTTCAAAATCTTATGCGGTGGTTCTTAACACATTACGAAATTCTGTTTGTGTTTATAATATGCATAAATAAGTTAAAGATAGAATTTCGAAATGTTTAAGATACGGGCTGCCAGGGGGCTGAAGGCTTGAGAAAGATGATATTTATTTTTTATATCCTATTCTCGTGATTTTCTTGCAAACTTTACAAGTATAGCTGATTGTTTTCCCTGTTGTTCTCACTGTGTAATTCTTTCCTGGGATGAAGAATGTATTACACTCTTTGCAGAACTGTCTTTTAAGTTCTCTTGGAATTCGAACTTTTGCCTTTGCCGCAAGCTTTCTCGCGAGAAAAACATATCTCGACGCGGAAGATGTATCTGAAATTCGCACTTCATGCGCTTCGTTAAAGAGATGACGAATTCGCGATTCGATTTGCGATTGATGTTTTTTTTTGTAATCTTTGGCCATGTTGGATAAAATAATTCTTTTAGTTATTAATACTTTGCCATCCCGCCGCAGCAGGCGGCCTACGGACAAAATTCTTCGAATTTTGTCCTACGCGACACCCCGAGGGGCCTTCCCCCGTCGCGTCGGCGCCTACGGCGGGATGAGACTTTTTCACTAATTATATAAAGGAAAGAAGATGGAAATTACTCATGCAAATTTCCCTCAACTTCACGAAAACTATTCACGAAAACGCTGGCATCTACTTTGACAAAGCGAAAAAAGCAAAGAAAAAACTCGAAGGCGCAAAAAAAGCACTCGAGATCAGCAAACAAAAACTCCAAACAGCGCTCCACGAACAACATAAAGTAGAACAAAAAGTAGAAGCGCACAAAACAGCTGTCCAAAACGTCCCAAAAAAAGAATGGTATGAAAAATTTCACTGGTTTTACTCTTCTGATGGTTTTCTAGTGATCGGCGGCAGAGACGCAATCACCAACGAACTTGTTATCAAGAAACACACTGCTCCAAAAGATCTCATATTTCACACGGATTTACAAGGAAGCCCCTTCTTTGTCATTAAATCTGAAGGAAAAGAACCTTCTGAACGCACGATAAACGAAACCGCGACTGCGACTGCGCTATACAGCAGGGCATGGAAACTTGGCTTTGTCAACGTCAAAGTTGGCTGGGTCACTCCAGAACAAGTCACCAAAACCGCAAAAGCAGGAGAATATGTTGAACGCGGCGCGTTTGTCATCACAGGAAAAATGCATTATATTGATCATGACATGCGATTTGCGTTTGGTGTTCAACAAGGAAGGATTATCGCAGGACCTTACGCCGCGATCAAAGCGCACGCAGAACATTTTGTCGAAATTGTACAAGGAGAACAAAAACCAAGCGATCTCGCAAAAACGCTTCGTTCGCAGTTTAAAGTAGGAACGATTGATGAAATTATACGGATGCTGCCTGCAGGGAATGTTAAGATCAAGAAGTAGATTTTCTAATAAGTTGAACAAATCCAAAAGCTTAAATATTTCAATATTCCAAAATAGACTTATATGAAATATATTACACGACAAGATGTTCGAAAATTGAAACTTCCTCAACGACTTCCCACGTCAAAAAAAGGAGATTTTGGCAAAGTTCTTCTCATTGGCGGAAGCCAGGATTACGTTGGCGCTGTCGCGTTCGCAGGTATCGCCGCACTGCGCAGCGGGGTTGATATTGTCACTGTCGCAGCTCCGACAAAAGTCGCATGGGCGCTAAACGCACTTGCGCCTGATCTCATCACCAAAAAGTTTGATTGCTTGTATTTTGACAAAAAACACGTCAACGCTGTCGTGAAATTCGCAAAAGATTTTGACGCAGTTCTTATTGGCAATGGTATTGGACGAAAATCACACCAATTCTGCATTGATGTCATCAAAGAACTCAGCAAGAAAAATAAACCCCTTGTTATTGACGCTGACGCTATCAAAGCAATCAGTTTGAAAGAGACAAAAAACTCCATCTTAACGCCTCATAAACGCGAATTTCAAATGCTTCTTGAGAATACGCATATTCGAAAACTTCAGTTGAATAAATATATTGGATCCAACATCATTATTCTCAAAGGGAATGTAGATATGATTTACGGCCATGGCAAAGTCGCGTACAACAAAACAGGCAACCCTGCAATGACTGTTGGCGGCACCGGTGATATTCTCGCGGGATTAGCTGTTGGCTTTTACGCACAAACAAAAGATCCATTCCACAGCGCAATCGCCGCCGCATACATTAACGGTCTTTGCGGTGACGTAGTCAAAGGGGAAATAGGTCATGCTGGACTTGTCGCAAGCGATATGCTCAAGAAAATTGGTCTTGTTGTTGAAGACACTTTTTATGGTACTGGAAAAGAAGTGAAAAGCAAAGAAGGCTTACACAAATAATGCCTCTGGTCAATAAAAATTGCATCTCATTATTTTTTCTTTCCAAACTTTCCTTTGAAATATTTATGGTATAACTCGCTAATTTTCCTCACATTATGTCTCTTTTGCCGCTCGCGAAGCACTTTAAGATGCTCTCCACGCTCTTTGAAAAATTTCTTTACATCAATTCCATGTTTTTTGATAAGCGAAGAGGCATGCCCGCCACTTACCATGTGCGGCATCACGACATATGTCGCGCCTGATTTATAGAGACTGATTGCGTCTTCAATATGATTAGAAAGAACAATCACCACTGCACTTTTATTCTGCTCTCGCGCTTTTGCAATAATAATCTCATTCACACGGAGATCTGGTATAGTTGAAACTAACATTTTTGTTTTTCCCACATTAAGATCTTCTAATAATTCAATATCCTCTGCGTCGCCATACTGACAATCGTATCCTTCATTCGTCAAGCGCCGAACGATATCAGGATCGTAGTCAACGATCAAAAACTTTTTGCGGAGTTTCTTAAATGAATCCAGAAGGTCGTATCCCATTTTGTTGTACCCAAAAAGAATAATATCGTACGCTTTTGTCTTTTGCTTTTTTATGCCATCTATTTTCTTTCCCTTTCTCTCAAATATTCCCAAATATGGCTCGAAGATGCAATACCATCTATCTGCGTACATGATCATGTATGTGGAACCTGCAATGGTAATCATACCCACCACTGTCACCAGAGACATTATTTCCTGCGGGACGTGACCCACTTTAATACCAAGCGCAATCATGATAAATGTAAACTCGCTTACCTGCGCAACAGAAAGCCCAACGAGGAAACTTGTCTTTTTTGTGTAGCCAAGCGCGCCCATAATTATCATCAGAATCAATGGATTTCCTATCAAGATAAACAAAGAGAAAAGAATAATGCTCCAGAATGAGTACGTTACATTCTGAAAATTCATCTGTGACCCAATGATTATGAAAAATAAGATGATAAAAAAATCTCGGAGGGGTTTCATTCTCGCGCTAATTTCATGACGATATGGAGAAAGCGAAAGTGTCACTCCCGCAAGCAAAGCGCCAATTTCAAGTGAAAAATTAAGGTACCACAAAAACGCCGCAAGAAGCAGACACCACCCTATGGAAAACAATAACAAGAACTCCTGCGATTTCGCAACACGGTCTATTAACGCAGGCAACACATACATGCCAACGACAAATAATAGCGCAAGTACGCCTACTCCTTTCACCACTGTTTCTGTGAGAATATGCGCAAATGTTCCTCCACCTGCTGACGAAGAAATAAACATGAGAATCAGAATCGCGATCAAATCCTGAACAAGCAGAAAGCCAATAGTAATCCTCGCGTATAATCTATCTAACTCTCCTTTATCTGAGATTAATTTGAGAATAATAATCGTGCTGCAATTAGTTAACGCAACCGCAATGTATACTGCCGTAATGACGGAAAATCCTAACAATTTTGCGATAAAAAACCCCGCAATCGCGGTAAATAACAACTGACCGACCCCAGTAATAATAGAAACTTTCCCTACCTCTCGTATGACTTGTGGATTTAGACTCAAACCCACCATAAACAAAAGAAGCGCAACGCCTACTTGCCCAAATGTGGTAATATCTTCTGAACTCCTAAATAAACCCAAGAAATATGGACTGACGACAATACCAGTCAGAATATAGCCAATAATCAATGGCTGACGGAGGAGTCGCATTAATGCTGCGAATCCTATTGCTATCAAAATGATTATACTGAGCTCAATGAATACATTTTCCGCCATGATCGCCCCTTATGCCTGTTTTTACTACTTCATGCATATAAAACTTTCGGAGTGAAGTTATTGATAATGTTGAGGATCTTTCAAGTTGCCAAAATTCTCAATATGTTTCGAATATACCACTGGTTTAGTAACCAGTGGACAACATTTCGAATTGCGATTCGTAATGAATTGAACATAGTTCAATCAGTCCACCTTCGTTTTTTTGAAGGTGCTATATTCGTAACATGCTCAAGAACCACCTCGATCATGCCACCAATCTATAGCGAACGAAGTGAGCGATGATTGGTGGTTCTTGACAGATGCATTTGCATAAATGCTCAAAAATCGTGTTATAGCAGAAATCCATGAGATTCGAACATTGGTGGATTTCTGCTGAATAGTAAATATCCTATAGCCGGTTCGAAATCTAAGGATATTTACTATATTCAAAGTCATCTATATAAATGAGCTATAATTCTTCAAAGAATAATGGATGAACACGAAATTTCAGCATTACCTGAACAAAAAGCTCCTGAATTGAATACGTTGCAGCTTATTTCCCTTCGAAAAAAAGCACACGCAATAGAGCCGCTTGTTCGCATTGGAAAAGCTGGACTTGGTCAGACACTCTTTCAAGAGATCATAAAACAACTGAAATCACATAAATTAGTGAAAATTAAACTCTTAAGAAACTTTATGGATGATATTCCCATGACCAAGCGGGAGTTAGGCGAGGAACTTGCTCTCAAAACTGGTTCTACTCTCATTTCGATTGTAGGGAATACTGTTGTGCTTTGGAGAAAGTAGGAGTAAAACGAATTCTTTATATAGATGATTCTCTTAATATTTTTCATGACGAACAAATCAAAAGATCGGAGAAATGAACAAACTATAATAATCAGCCCTAAAGATCTGCGCGAACTTCGACTACTTCGAGACCGCTCCAAACATGTTGTAGAGAAATTAGATCGTCTCTTTTACTTATAATCACTTTTTTAAGTATTTCTCAAATATCTCCTCATAACTTTTAATGAGGTTCTTTGCCTCAGCTGTCGCTAATATTCTTTCTTTTGTTACTTCCCCTTCTCCCTTTCCACCAAAAAACATTCCAAATATTGTTCCTAAAAAACCCACAATTACAGTAAGAAAAATATCAAGGCTTGATGTTTCTCTCTCTATAATAAGATTATGTATTAATAAAATGATAAAGATGATTACAGAGAAAGAGAGTAAAGTTATCTGGCCTAACTTAAAATATCCTGAAGGTAAAGAGCATATATGGCGCGCTTCTTTGATGATCCACTCAAATCGAGCAAAAAAGAAAATGAATAAGAGAAGAAATGTACATAATAAGAAAAGAACAATAATAACTTCCATGAATATGTGAAGCGATTCAACTTTTTATGTGTTTTCTTTTCAAAAAATAAAGATTTATATACCTTCTTCTCCAGAACTTCACCAAAAGAGGAAAAAATGACGTCTCCTGAATTACTTGCTCAATTTGATTTCAAAAAAGATGATGGATCACCTGATGAAGAAGAGATTGAAGGAGGAATGGATTTTAAAGGGAATACCATCTATGTCAAGACTGGTTTTCCCCAATCAAAACTCACCTACAAAGTAGTGCATCAGATTTTCAACCAGTCCATAGAAGAGAATTATTTTTGGACAATGGAATTTCTCCGAACTCACGAAGGATTTAATGAGCTTACCAAAATAACAGATATGTTTGGCGCGTCAGAACATTCCGCATTCTTCGGCAGCGCACAGCAGCGCCTTGGTTTACAACAGGATAAAGTTTCCCAATTTCTCGCAACCATTGGGAAGATGGTCAAAGAATTGTTCCAGCTTGTCCGTGAAATCAGAATTCTCGACGAAAGAATGAACTATTACAAAGATAGTTATTCCCACAGTAAAAGCAGAGAGAGCGCGGAAATTACTCTCAAAGGAATCTGGATTGATCTTGTTGAACAAGGATCAAAAAACCCCGCGTCTGTTTTTGGGATGGCAAGAGAACTTCAGTTTACCACGCTTCCTGATTTATTCTTCAGCGTTCATCCTGAAGTTGTTGAAGACATTGAAATCGCGGTCAACGCGCTTGATTTCAACGAAGCAGTCAAGAGAGTTTTGAAGAGAAAGCTTCGCACGTTTATGGAGTGGAAGCGAACAACATATGACGAAATCAAGAATAGGCGTGTTTTTACTATTAAATATCTCCGCCAGCATTTTGACATCATTAAAATGTACATGCACTGGGTCAAACCCTATTTACGAAATATTCAACGACTTCAAATGATGGATCAGACAAAATCTGTTGATTTGATTTCCGCGTTTGAAGGATCGCTTGTGGAGATTGAAGTGCTCGCGAAAAAATTCCCGACGAACTTCAGACTCGGAAGACAACTCATTACCAACAAACATGTGTACTCTGTTGTGTTGTTGCATTTCTCTTATCGTTCTACGCCACAAATGGCATATCAACAAGAATATCAGCGTGGACCACTGCATGTTGGAAAAACAGATTTGACGCTTCGTGCGTATGGATGGGATAAAAAAAAGATTGATCAGTATATTAAGATGAAAGAGAAAGAAGATTTTGATCTTCTCTCTGTTGTTGATGGCAGCGTCAAAGCTGCGCTCGAATCTCTTGGCGATGAGTTAGAAAGGTATCTTCAAGAAGCTGGAGAACCTTCTCCCTATGGTGAGAAAAAAGAAAAGAAAAAGGGAGATGCGCATGGAGATCACGGAGACGGAGGCCATGGAAAGAAGTCCGGTGGTGGAATTGCTGAACCTTTTGTCGCTGTATTCAAAGGATTTGGAGAAATTATTAAACCATTAGGAATGGGTGTTGGAGAGAAAGATCATGGTCACGACCACGCACCTGATAAGCAAGTTATTGACAACGAAAAAAAAGCTGCTGAAAAAGTCGCGCAAGAAGGGTGCTATCAGATTTACAAAGAGTTCAAAAAGAAAAATGGAATGGTTCATTGGTAGTTATTTTTCTCAAATATATATAGAGAACTTTAAATAAGATTACGCATTTTCTTCTCTTATGGAATACGACCAGAACAAGGTTGCTCAAGCGCTTGCAAAAATGAGTCCTGAAGAGCGCATTAAATATCTTGAAAAGCTCGCGGCAGAAGCAAAAAAAGATCTTCAAAGTACCGAACAGGCTGTCAAACAATCACAAGAACTTCTTGATAGGAATAGAAAAGAACTGCTGAAACATGCACTTCTTCAAGAACAAAAATTATTGAAAGAACAAGATGAACGCAAAAAACTCGATGATCAGCGCGCTGAACTGAGCAAATATCTTGAAAAAGAAGGCAAGGATCTTGAATCACAGGCGCAAAACGCGCGCGTTCCACAGGGACATCCTATTGTTGGCTTGTATACCCAACTGCAAAACATTCGCTATAATTACCAACAGCAAGACGCTGTTGTTGACTACGCACGCACAACTGTTCTTCAAGATTTACAGAAAGAGGTTATTGAAGTCCTCGGACAATACAAAGAGATGCCTGACGAGTTGAAAGAGATTGCTGACGCAACGTATAGACTCACTAAAGAGTTACTTGGAGAACAGAGCGCGCCAAAGCAGAAGTATTTTCCTTGAGTAAGTTTATAATTTTTTATGACTCTGCACAAGCGCGTCTCTTTCTCGTTGTCGCCAATCTTTCACGCGCTGCTTGAAATTTTTTAAATGCGTCGCAGGGGTTGCTATTTTGCCTTTTCCAAGAATGGAGTCAAATCTTTTTCTCATTTTTAACCAGAAAAATTCCTGAATAATGAGAAATGTAATAGTGTTCAAAAACTGCATAATTACATATTCTTTCCATGTGATCATTTTGCTTTCTTTTTTTCTAAAAAAAGGGCTGCTTTTTATATCTTATGAATTTGCATCTGTTTGCACCTAAATCTTTATTAATCTTATCTCATTATTCTGAACTCATGAAGATCAGAATGTTGTATTTTTCAGTACTTATTTTTTTGTTGAGTTTCCACATAGTTTCCGCATTTGAAATTGAATCCTATAAGATTACTGCTGCACCTTCAAATGATGATGTTGCCAACAGCATAGAAATAACTATTAACAACACAAAAACTAGTGCATTAACGCAAGGGATACTGCACCTTGCAAAAGACGCTGAAATAGAAAGCATACGGGATTCTTATGGAACCATTTCGTACAGCGTTACTGAAGAAGAGGAAAATCTAAAAGTCTCTTTCAGTTTTTCTATCCCTGTTCAACCCCATGAAGCTCGTGTTGTCACCCTTGAAACAGTCACTCATAACGTTGTGCAAAAAGAAGGATATTTTGAATATCTTCTTGTCCTTGTTCCTTCCGCAGACATTGAAAATTTTGTCCATATTGTCAAACTGGACAAAGATGTGGTGCTCTATAATACTGCACAAGACGGGGGAGAAAACTATCTTATTGTTCCTGACGCAACAGTCAGCGAGACCGCAGACAATGTGGTGATTCAGTGGCAAAGCGCGCTCACCAAAGATACTCCATCTGTTTTTCTGGTCCGATTTGCACAAGAAACAGGCATCAATTACTGGAAATGGACAGCGATTCTTCTTCTTACTCTTATCTTTGGTGCGGGTCTTGGGATTGGTGCGCAACAACTCTATGTGTATCGTAATCAACAGAAAGCATTGAAGGCGACGAACATTCTTAATGAACGGGAAAAAGCAGTTCTTGCACTAATTATTAAAAACATAGAGATTAAACAATATGAAATCATCAAACAGCTTGGTTACACAAAATCAAACATGAGCAAGATTATTAAAAGATTAGAACTTCGCGGACTTGTTGCTGTCAAAAAAGAAGGAAAAATACGAATTCTTACTCTTGGAGAGAAGATGAAGAAAGGGGTTTGAGATTTTTCAAGACCTATAGTTTCCATAGTTTCCATAAAATTAGTAATATAGTTTCCAGCTACAGAATCTGTAGTGCGTATGATGGATGCGCAATGCATGGATCCTGTGCAACACACCCGCCATGGACCATGCATTGCATGCATTCCTCTTTCCACTAATAAAATATTTAAACACCTTTGTATTTGGGATATACAAAGAAAAACGAGGATGAGAACATGAACAAAACAATGTATTCTTTATTGATGGTGTTTCTTGTTGTCTTTTCTCTTTTCGCAGTAAGCGTTGCTGCAGAAGAAGGACAAGAAACTGAAGACGCAGAAGAGACCACTGATGACGAGAGCAGCGACGAGGAAACGTCTGAAGAAGCAGAAGATGAAACAACTGAAGAAAGCGATGATAGTGAAGAATCTACCGAAGAAACAGGTTCTGAAGACACTGAAACTGATGATTCTGAACAAGAAAGCGAAGAAGCTGAAGAAAGTGCTGATGATGAAGAATCCACAGCAGAAGCTGATGAAGAAGATTCAACTGAAAGTGAAGAAACAATCACTGAAGAAGAAGCTGAAGAATTAGAACTTGAAGATGTTGAAGCAGACGTTACAGCAATGGAAGAAGCGCAGGATGAAACTGAATATGCACGCGCATACTATTTTATGACAGAGAAAATCTTAACAGCAGAGGGAGTTATCGCATACTTGAACGAAAACTTCCCTGACGTTGATACCAGCGCTATTGAAGCATACATAGCTGAACTTGAAGCACTTCGCGACAGCTTAACACCTGAAAGTGATTTTGAAGCAGTGCATGAACAAGTCAAAGAGATTATACAGAATGCACGCGAAGAAGCAAAAACATTATTTGAAGAAAATGATGTTGAAGTGAGTGCTGTTGTTGAAGCAGTTGGAGATTATAAAGAAGAATCCACTGAAGATGATGAAGCAAAAGAAGCTTGGGGAGAAGCGCGAAGCGGCTACGCACACGCAAAATCCACTGTTGTTCTTGCGCGATTGAACAATCTTCAAAAACTCGCTGACCGTTACGGTGACGCAGAAGGTTCCGCAGAACTTAATGAAATTATCGCGCAGCTTGAAGCGATCGCTGATGAAATAGCAATTGCCGCAGCTGACTTTGACAAAGAAGAAGTAAAGAGTCTCACTGAAGAAGCACGAGCACTTGTCAAAGAAGCAAAAGAACTCGCGAAAGACATGCGTGAAGCTGTTAAAGAATCACGAAAAGCTGCACGAGAAGAAATGAAAACAGCACGTGAGGAAGCGCGAGAAGAAATTAAAGCCGCACGCGATGAAGCACGTGAAGAGATAAAAACTGCACGTAATGAAGCACGAGAGGAAATTAAAGCTGCTCGCGATGAAGCACGTGAAGAGATAAAAGCTTCTCGTGATGAAGCAAAGGAAGCGCGTAAAAATGCGAAAGAATCTCGAGCTGCAGAATCTGATGATGACTCTTCTGACAGTGAAACTGAAGAAAGCGAAGATGAATCTGAAGACGAGGACACTGAAGATACAGAAGATGAACAAGAATCATCTGAAGAACAATAGAGGGGAAAACAATGAAATCATACGCACTTGCATTTTTTCTCATCTTGCTTCTTTTAGTCGCAGGATGTGGAACAGAAACTGTTGAAGAAACAACCTCTGAAACGCCTTCTGAAACTACAGAAACAACTTCCCAAACAGTTGATGACGTGACCAACGTCGACACTGTTGAAGAAGACCTTTCTGTCAATGATGAAGAAGATGATTATGGAGATATTATTTAATTTTTTTTGTTTTTTCTTTTGATTTATTTATTTAGTCTTTCTCATCTCAATAAGACCCCATTGCCACTGCAATGGGTCCCTCTGGCAGGGGTGTGTTTACTAGTGCGTGCTTTTATTCTACTTTAAGCTTTTTTCCCTTGCTTCACTACTCCACTTTCCTTTACATTTTTAAAGAGTGGGTTTTTCCTTTCTTCTATGATTATCGCAGTTGGATCCATGAACAGGACAAAAGGAGAAGCAGTACATAGAGCTATTTATGGTGAGTCTCACGTGCAGTGTTATCCAGCTTTTGTTTCTGATGAGATTAGAGCATACAACATTCTTTCTCACGTTCGTGACCAACCTTTTGGAATGGATGAAACAATGAGAGGAGCAATAAACAGAGCATCAGGAGCATTTACTGAAGGAAAAGATGATGGTGATTGCCGCTTTGGAGTTGGAATTGAAGCAGGACTCCTTGAAATCCCTCTTCTCGTTCACCCTGACGGAAGCCCGCGTTATGAAGAAAAAACAATTTGCACTATATATGATGGAGATACATATTTATTTGGCTCATCTGCAGGATTTGAACATCCAAAAGCAGTTATAGATTGCGTTCTCCAAGAACATGTGGATATTAGTGAAGCATATAAAAGATGCGGATTTACTGATTCTCCAAAAATAGGTGAAGAACATGGATGTGTTCATTTGCTCACACAAGCGAGAGTCCAACGAAGCCAAGAAATAGCAGACGCTGTACGACGAGCACTGATTCCTTTTGAAAATGTTGAAATGTATAGATAGCTCTTTGTTTCCTCTAAGAACCAAAACCATTAAATATCTCTTTTTCTAGAAAAGACCTATGTTCTTCGGAAGCGGCTATTTTGGACCCACACGGGATTATCATTCTCTTACTGATTCAAGTGTCGCGGACTCGTACATTGGTGAAGCTTCTGGTCAAGGAGGAGGACACGGTCCAAACATTGAAGGAACACAAACTTCTACCATAGGTGTCAATGACCTTGGTACTTCTGTTACAGAAGGAAGCAGATTCGGTAGCCTTGTTCAAACCGCTTCCCAAGCAATTCGCATTGGCGCAGGAAGCATTGAACTCGCGACTATTCAAGGAGGAGGCGAACCAGGAGGCGCAGAAGGATACGGTCATGAAGCGAGACAAGCACTCCGCGAACTTGCCCGCGCAAACTCCGTGAGTTATACAAGCGTCCATACACCACCAAACACTGTTGGAAACCTTTCCGGCTACAATTATCAGGAACGTGGTTTTAATGATGAATTTCGACATCGAAGCATGGAAGAAGTCAAAAAAGCGATTGTTTTTGCGGGCGATGTCAACGCAGGCGCTGTTGTTGTGCACACTGGTGAAGCGCAACGTGATATTTCTTCCGCCGCGTGGAACAGGGAAATCGCTCCTGGTGTTAAACAATTTTTGTCCTATGAAGAAGAACCAGGCAGACAGGTTTTGTACATGGTTGATGATCGAACTGGAAAACTCGTGACAGAAGTTCGAAAAAGCCAGACATTGTATGAACCGAAGTTTAAAACAAAATTTAATCCTAAAAAAGGATATGAAGAATATGTCGATCTTAATGGGAATTTTCTTGAAGAGACAAAAATGGAGGATCTCGCGAAACGCGTTCCTGAATGGGACCCTGAACTGGTTGAATTCAAGACTGAACGTCGAACATGGAATTATTATCTGGAAAAAGCAAAACAGTGGAATCAACGTTATGAAAAAAGAAAGGACCAGTTTGGACGAGAAGTTCCCTGGACTCCTGAAGAAATTTTCTTCAGAAAACAAATGGAACAACAAATTTTACAAGCAAAGGGTAGTTCGCTCTATCACGGGCGAATGTATGATGATTATGTTGATGCATTCCGAGAACTCAACAAGGCACTTACTTATTATCAAAAACTTGAGAAACAACTCCCAAAAGAAGAGCTCTGGAAAATAATGGAGAATGATGAAAAAGTTCGTCGGTATGCTGCAAGCAGAGCAACACAACAATTCGTTGGAGGAGAAAAGCGATTACCAACAGACATTATCAAAGACGCACTTGTTGACGTCGAGCGTCAAATGAAATACACGCACGAAGCGTCCGCTTCCGCAGACGCGAACGCAGAACAATATAAAGAAACACTCAAACACGTCATGCCAGTTATCCGCTACGCAAAAGATAAAACTTCCCTGAGCTACGCGCAAGCAGGGATTATGGCAATGGAACAAACCAAATATAATCCAAACTCTAAACGCGATGTCTTCGTTGCTCCTGAAAACCTTTTCCCTGAAATGGGGTATGGAACACATCCTGATGAATTAATTGAACTTGTTAGTGATGGACGACGAAAAATGGTCGAATTGCTGAGCAAGAAAAAAATCGCAAGCCCTCACGAAGAGCGTGATGAAGAAGGAAACCTCAAAATGATTACCAATCCGCATTACCGTGGTATGACTGAGCAAGAAGCAAAGAAATACGCGGACAGACACATCAAAGCAACGTTCGACACGCAGCACCTCGGTATGTGGTGGGCACACTTCCAGCCCCTCCAAGGAGAAACTGTTGATCAGCGAAAAAAACGATTTGATGGCTGGTATCAGGAGCAAGTTAAAAAGTTAGAGAAGTCAGGCATTATCGGACACATTCACGCAGTTGACGCATTCGGCGCAGGACACCACCACCTTCCTATTGGTCAAGGAAATTTGCCTGTCAAATGGACATTAGAATATTTGAAAAGTAAAGGATACAAAGGGACCATGATTTCTGAAGGTTGGGAAGAAAACAGAATTGATCCAGGCAGACAACTTACCGCATCCTGGCGACACTTGGGAACAAATGTTGGAAGCGGATTTGCCATCGGCGCACCATCTCGCGCATGGCAAGATGTGCAATTTGGCTACTTGAATCAGATGCAAAGTCCGTATTTTATTTTTGGTTCGTACTCTCCAAGCAATGATTGGCAATTGTGGAGTCAAGTGCCGTTGGAGTAGGTTTGCTGACTGGAAAAAATTCTTAAGATATACTTGATTAAAAAATAACACGGAAGCGCCACTTACATTATTGCTCACCTATTGTGGACTATGTCCACAATTCCACAGATTCCTTTTTTGGAATCTGTGTTATCCTCGCTCTAAAGAGCGAGGTTTTACGGTTCGCGAACGAGTGGTGGCGCTTCCGTGGGATGTAAAATCGGCGCTTGCGGAATCTCGGCGCTACATCCTCGCACTAAATGCGCAAAACTTGTTTTGCGCATATTACAAATCGCAGATTTGAAATAGTGCAAGGTTTTGCGCCGATTTTTCATAAATAAAAAACTAATTTACAAAAAAATCTTTTTTTCTATAAAGATAGATAATGACTATACTTCCTATTACCCAGCTATAAAGCATTGCAACTATAAGTGCGCCAGTTATTGCGCTTTGGGTCATAAATGCAGACACTTCTGCCCCTAACACTTCTTTATAATACGCATCGTACATTGATGTGTTCAGGAGAAAGAATACAAGATTCAACACTTGGCTGATCATAGAAAATATATACCACCCAATGGCTAATTTTCTTGCCCACATAAATTTTTTTATGATACCAAAGACGACAGCACACAAGATTGCAATTATCAATAAGAGTACTATAACCGCACTAACACCACCTATCATGAAAGGACCTAGCTGAAAAATAGGGTGCGCAAGTGTTGAAACTAGACTTAATATCCCCAACCCAATAAGTATTAAAATTATTATCATGCCTATTGGCATTTTTTGTTTCTTTTGTTCAACCATTTTTTTAACCTCCTCTTATGAAAAAACCTGACATCTTTAAAGCAAAGATTATGATTAGAATCGCATATATAATAGCAATACTTATTGCAGATAAAAACCAGACTATAACACACTTCCACCATATTTCGTTGTAAATCTTAAATATAACAAAGAAACCTAAAAGAAAAGAGATGCTGAGCATAACAATTGTAATAATATGCTGCCATTGTAACATTCTACTGATAAATAACCCAGATAAAAGTATATTTGTAGCAAATGACACTCCAAAAATAATTAGTACCGACAAGATTGCTTTCTTAAAATCTTGTTTCTTGAGACATTGTCATCTCTTCGTCATCTGCATTTTTGCTCTCCATCTTATGAGATCAAGAAGCTTGTTCTGTCCTAAATGGAGATCAATCTCTGCTGCTTCAGCAGGAGTTTTCCCTTTGAGTTGTTGATGTGGATTAACAAA